>CALDNF010000123.1 GCA_937917475.1 uncultured Faecalibacterium sp. | reverse complement strand
TGCTTTCAACGGGGAGAGCGCACAAAAGTGACCGTGCCTTCGGGCCGGTAATTTAGGTGGCACCACGGATACGGCAGCATTCGTCCTAGCATTGGGATGAACGCTGCCGTATTTTTTTGTTGCCTTTCCTGTGGAAAGGTGTCGTTGAGCAAAGCGAAATGACGGATCGGGAAAGTTCCCGTCATCCCGCTTCCGTGCAAATTTTATTTAGAGGGGTAAGAAATATGTGCTGTGTTATGGGTTACACCGGGCACGATCTGAGTGCCGCCAAATTCAAGGAGTATCTGCTGCGCACCGTCTCCCGCGGGCCGGATGATCAGCGGGTGGTGGAAGGGCCTTTCGGCCTGATGGGCTTTGGCCGTCTGGCCATCATGGGCCTGACTCCGGAAGGGATGCAGCCCTTCTGGCGGGGTGCCGACTGCGTGGTCTGCAACGGCGAGCTCTACGGCTTCCGGTTTGAAAAAGAGATCCTGAAACGCCGGGGCTACAAATTTCAGTCCGACTGCGACTGCGAGATCCTGCTACCGCTTTACTACGAGTACGGGCTGGATATGTTCCGCCACATGGATTCTGAGTTTGCGCTGATCCTCTACGATTCCCGCAAAGACCGGCTCATCGCCGCCCGGGACCCCATCGGCATCCGGCCGCTGTTCTATGGATACTCCAAGTCCAGTCATCAGATCGCATTTGCCTCCGAGATGCAGAACCTCATCGGCTGGTGCGACGACATCCGGCCCTTCCCCATCGGCAGCTATTACTGCGACGGCCGGTTTGTCCGGTATGAGGATATCGCCGACGTGCCTGCCCCCATGGAGGACAGCATGGACGACATTCTCCGGAACATCCGGGAGAAACTGATCGCCGGTGTGGAAAAGCGTCTGGATGCCGATGCCCCGGTAGGCTTCCTGCTGTCAGGCGGTCTGGATTCCTCTCTGGTCTGCTCCATCGCTGCCAAAAAGCTGGGCAAGCCCATCCGCACCTTTGCCATCGGCATGGATACCGATGCCATTGACCTGAAATATGCCCGCCAGACTGCTGAATATCTGGGCAGCGAGCATCACGAGGTCATCATCAACCGGGATATGGTCATCAACAGTCTGGAAGAGGTCATCCGGCTGCTGGGCACCTGGGACATCACCACCATCCGGGCCAGCATGGGAATGTACCTGCTCTGCAAGGCCATCCACGAACAGACCGATGTGCGGGTGCTGCTGACCGGTGAGATCTCCGATGAGCTGTTCGGTTATAAGTACACCGACTACGCCCCCACCGCCGATGCTTTCCAGCAGGAGAGCCAGAAGCGGATCCGGGAGCTGTATATGTACGATGTGCTCCGTGCTGACCGCTGCATCTCTGCCAACAGTATCGAGGCCCGTGTCCCCTTCGGCGATCTGGACTTTGTGCGGTACGTCATGGCCATTGACCCCGAAAAGAAGCTGAACAGTTACGGCAAGGGCAAGTACCTCCTCCGCAAGGCCTTTGAGGGCGACTGGCTGCCCCCGGAGATCCTCTGGCGGGAAAAGGCCGCTTTCTCCGACGCCGTAGGCCACAGCATGGTAGACGACATCAAGGAATACGCTGAGGGCCTTTACACCGACGAGGAGTTCCAGCTCCGCCGGGCCAACTACTCGGCCCATTGTATGCCCTTTACCAAAGAGAGCCTGCTGTACCGGGAGATCTTTGAGAAATATTACTACGACCAGAGCCGTACCATCGTGGACTTCTGGATGCCCAACAAGGCATGGCCCGGCTGCAACGTCAATGACCCCTCTGCCCGTGTTCTGGCAAACTATGGTGCTTCGGGCGTATAACAAAGCTTTTTCTCTCAGATAGCACAAAAAGAGCTGCTGTACGAAGTTTTCCGTACAGCAGCTCTTTTATTTTGGCAGATCTTGGGTTCAGACCTTGATGTTCTGTGCCGCCCGGGCGATGGAGGCCAGCAGGCTGACCAGCTGCTGTTCCTCCATTTTTTCACAGTTATTGGCAAACGTGTAATAGCTGCCCTGCACGCAGAAAGAGAGGATGATCCCCCGCACCGGGTCTTCCGCAAAGGCGGGATCGTCGGCCTCCAGCTTTTTGCGGATCTCCTGCTCAACACAGTTGATGAACACTCCCTGCCGGGAACCGGAAAAGAGGATATTCACAGCCTGCTGATGGTTCACAAAAGCCCGGAACAACTCCCGGGTCAGCCACTCGGTCCGGTTTTGCAGGTCGTCCAGCGGGATGCGGGGCAGGCTTTCGAGGATGTCCGCAATGAGTTCCTTTTCCAGTGCGTTTTCCAACCCGTAAATATCCTGATAGTGGGCATAAAAGGTCGATTTATTGATGCAGGCGTTCTCGCACAGCTCTTTGATCTTGATCTTTTCCAGCGGCTTCTGGGCCCGCAGTTCCAGAAAGGCTTTTTTGATGGCACGCTCCGTCTTTTCGATCCGGATATCCAGAAAAACCACCTCTTTCCCTATTTGGTTGATTATCCAACGATTTTTGTTTTTCGTTGATGGACAAGCCCATCCGCTTTTTTTACAATAGAAGCAGAGCCTTACTCTTTTTTATAGAGCAGGCCCTTTGCATCCAGCGCATTGCGGATGCGCTCAAAGGTGGCCTGATCCGGGCAGCGCAGGGTATGCAGATGCACACCGCCGGTCATCCGGCTCAGCAGACATTCAGGCGTCTGGGCAGCCTGCCGGATAAAGTTATCCACATCGTACCGGCTGGCAAGGTTCAAATTGCCCCGCAGTTCCCCATAGAGCGGGTTTTCCACCGCCACATCCAGCACAACGCCGCCCTGATCCACCACGGTATACAGCTCTTCCCTCATTTCGTCTGCCGTGCGGTGGGCACAGGCAAGGATGCCGGTATAGCCTTTGGCTTCCGGATGGAGCTGATAGCCCCGGGGCGTGGCATCGATCTGGGTACCCGCCGCCCGTAGCAGGGCCACATCCCCCACCACGATCTGCCGGGACACCCCCAGCTCTGCGGCCAGCAGGCTTGCACTCAACGGCTCCTCAGCCCCGGTCAGGCGTGTCATGATTGCTTCTCTGCGCTGTGCGGAATTCATCTTCCAGCTGCCCCCTTATGGTCTTGATTGCACCTATTATAATAGCAGACTCGGGTCTGTTCCGCAAGGCATTACTTCTTCAGCCGCAGGAGGGTGGCGTAGTTGGAGGGCAGCTGCACTTTCATCCGCCCCCACTCGATATTGACCATAACGGACTGGCTGCCCACGCAGTCAGCCAGCAGGTCCTCCGCAGCAGATGCTTCCACCGGCAGCTGGAATTCCAGCTGGGCGGGCTGGTCGCCGTTGTTCATCACGGCCACAATGGCTTTCCCATCCAGCACCCGGGCGTAGGCATAGCATTGAGTGGTCAGGTGTAGCTCTTTGAACTCGCCCCAAGTCAGCTCCGGGCACTCAGCTTTCAGTTTTCCGAGGGCAGCGTACACACTGGTGACCGGGTTGGTGTTCACAGCATCCTTGAAGTCTGCCAATTCCAGACAGGGGCGGAGGGGCCAATCGCTTCCCCACTCTTTTTTGCCTTCAATGCCAAATTCCGATCCGTAATAGATGGACGGGATCCCCCAAAGCGTATATACTAGGATTGCAATGTGGCGGATATGCTCCCGGTTGCGCAGTTTATTGGGCAGGCGTTCCACATCGTGGTTATCTGAGAAGTTGTACAGCCGGGTCTCGTGGCAAAGTCCCTGCAGCCGCCGCATGGTATGGGCGATCTCAAAATAATTGTGGTCGTTGTGGCCGCTCCACAGACCCTTGTGAAGCTCATAGTTGGTCACCGAGTGGAGCATCTCGGGGTTTGCCCACCGGCTGTAATCGCCGTGGATGACCTCGCCCATGAGCCAGAACTCCGGCTTGACCTCATTGGCCAGACGGCGCAGCCCCCGCATGAAATCGAAGTCCAGCACATCGGCTGCGTCCAGACGGATGCCGTCGATGTCAAACTCCTCCACCCAGAACCGGATGGTATCAAAGTGGTACTGCTGCACTTCCGGGTTGCGCTGGTTCAGTTTGACCAACAGGTTAAAGCCGCCCCAGTTGCCATAAGAAAAGCCGTCGTTGTACTCGTTGTTGCCCCAGAAGTTCACATCGCAGAACCAGTCCCGATAACGGGCATTCTCCCGGTGCTCTTTCAGTTCCTGAAACGCAAAGAAATCCCTTCCCACATGGTTGAACACGCCGTCCACGATAACGTGCTGGCCCCGGGCATGGCAGTTTGCCACAAAGGTTTTGAACTCCTCATTGGTGCCAAGGCGGCGGTCCACCCGGCGGTAATCGATGGTATCATAACCGTGGGAACCACTCTCAAACAGAGGCCCGATATAAATGGCCGTGCAGCCAAGCGCAGCAGCGTGCGCCGCCCAATCGTTCAGTTTCTGGAACGCTCCGGGCACCGGCTGACCGTCGTTCTCATGGGCGCAGCCACAGAGACCCAGAGGATAGATGTGATAGAATACTGCATTGTCATACCAAGCCATTATTTGATCCTCTCCTGTATTTCCGTAAATTCTTGCCGCTTCCACAGACGGCAGATTTAGTATATCACAATTTCCGGCAGAAGTGTGAAATTCTGCCAAATTTGTTTCAGAGTCTCTAACGAAATCAGCAGGTTTGCCTATATTCTTTCGATTTTATTGGTGGATGTGCCGACACATTTCTGCCAAATCCAGATACAAAGGAGTTTTTGAGATGAATTTTCCGGCAATCGACCCTTCGTTTTTTGCAGGCGAATGTTTTGATGCCTACCGCACCCTTGGTGCACATTCCTTCCGGGATGACAACGGCCGGGAGGGCTGGCGGTTTGCGGTCTGGGCCCCGGGAGCCACAGCAGTGGAGGTCTGCGGCGGCTTTGACGGCTGGGGTCCCGGCGTGCCGATGGAGAAAGCCGACACCGGTGTGTGGAGTGGCTTTCTCCCGGGGCTGGCAGAAGGCGAGATGTACAAGTACCGCATCCATGGAGCCGACGGCAGTGTGATGATGCGCAGCGACCCCTACGCCTTTTCCACCGAGCTGCGGCCCGGCACTGCCAGCAAGCTGACAAAGCTGGATTTCCAATTTGACGACAGCGAGTGGATGGCCCGTCGGGACAAGTGCCGCAACCTGCCGCTGAACATCTACGAGCTCCATGCGGGCAGCTGGAAACACAAGCCCAACAGCCAGCAGACCGACGGCTCGGACGGCTGGTATGATTACGAGGAGCTGGCCCGGGAGCTGATTCCGTGGCTGCTGGACCATCACTTCACCCATGTGGAGCTGCTGCCTTTGGCGGAGCATCCCTTTGACGGCAGCTGGGGCTACCAGACCACCGGCTATTTCTCGGTGACCAGCCGCTACGGCACTCCGGCTCAGTTTGCCGCTTTCGTCAATGCCTGCCACCGGATGGGCATTGGCGTCATCATGGACTTTGTGCCGGTCCACTTTGCCGCCAACGCCGACGCACTGGCCATGTTTGACGGCACACATCTTTACGAGTACGACAGCGACGTAGGCCACAGCGAGTGGGGCACATGCAACTTCAACTACTACCGTCGGGAAGTGTGCAGCTTTCTGAACAGTGCTGCCGGGCTTTGGATGGACGTCTACCACTGCGACGGCATCCGGATGGATGCCATTTCCCGGGCTCTTTACTGGCAGGGCGACCCCAACCGGGGCGTCAACGAGGGTGCCGTGACCTTCCTGCGCAACCTCAACCACGGTCTGAACGAACGCTGGCCCACCGGCATCTACACCGCCGAGGATTCCACCAATTTCCTCAAGGTCACCGCTCCCACCCGGTATGACGGCATCGGTTTTGACTACAAGTGGGACATGGGCTGGATGCACGACACGCTGGATTACTTTGCCACTCCCTTCGGTGAGCGGCCGGATCGCTATGACAAGATCACCTGGAGTATGCACTACTTCTACAACGAACTGTATCTGCTGGCCCTCAGCCATGATGAAGTAGTTCACGGCAAAAAGACCATCATCGACAAGCTCTGGGGTACTTACGAGGAAAAATGTGCCCAGCTGCGCACCCTGTATTTTTATATGTATACCCATCCGGGCAAGAAGCTCAACTTCATGGGCAATGAGCTGGCCCATTTCCGGGAGTGGGATGAAAAGAGAGAACTGGATTGGGACCTGATGAAATATCCCTTCCACGACAGCTTCCAGAAATACTTTGCCGCCCTTGCCCGGCTTTATGCCACCGAGCCCGCCCTTTACGATGGCGAGTACAATCCCAACTGCTTTGAGTGGGTGGCTTCCGAGAGCCGCCGGGAAGGCGTGTATGCATGGCTGCGGAAGAGCTGTGGTCAGACCCTGCTCTGCGTCATGAATACTCAGAACACCACACATAAGAAGTTCCCCCTCTATCTCAAGTTCCCCTGCGGTGCCGAAGAGCTCCTGAACACGGAGGCTTCCGTCTGGGGCGGTGCCGACAAGAGCCGGACCAAGAGCTTCCACACCACCGACGG
>CALDNF010000122.1 GCA_937917475.1 uncultured Faecalibacterium sp. | reverse complement strand
TGAACACCATCGACCACGCCATCCGCCTTATGACCGACAACGGCGTTCCGGCCACTGCCCACCGGGAAGAGAAAGACGGCTATATCGAATACACCGTCCGCATCCCCACTGCGGCGGCACAGCGGTGAAAGAAAATGTTCCATGTGGAACACGGAACTTTGAAGAAAAACAGAGAAAATGCGGGCAAGCGGTTCAAAAAGCGTCGCTGATGTGCTATACTAAGGGGCAGAGGAAGCCTGCTGAGGGGAAAACGGCGGGTTTTGACCACAAAATGTTCCATGTGGAACAAAATTTTCCCGGGGAGGAAGCAGAGCGCGTGGCAAAAATTGTTGCAATCGCAAACCAAAAAGGCGGCGTAGGTAAGACGACGACCGCCGTAAACCTTTCATCCTGCGTGTCGGCACTGGGGAAAAAAGTGCTGATCGTGGATCTTGACCCGCAGGGCAATACAACGACCGGCTACGGAATCCCGAAACGAAGTGTGGATGTGGGTACTTATGAGGTGCTGATCGGGGAAGCGGAACCGGATGAAGCCATCCGCAAGACCGAGTTCCGCACCGACGTCATCGGCTCCAACACTCGGCTTGCGGGTGCGGGCCTTGAAATGATCGACCTGCCCGGGCGGGAAAGCCGCCTGCGGAAGGCTCTGGCCAAAGTTCAGAAGGACTACGATTTTATCTTCATTGACTGCCCGCCCAGTCTGGATCTGCTGACGCTGAACGGACTGTGTGCCTGTGACAGCGTGCTGATCCCGATCCAGTGCGAGTATTATGCGCTGGAAGGCCTGTCTGAGCTCATCAGCACCCTGAAAACCATCCGGAAAAAGTATAACCCCCACCTCGATATCGAGGGTGTGGTGTTCACCATGTTCTCCGGGCGGCTCAACCTGACGCTGCAGGTGGTGGAGCAGGTCAAGAAATATTTCGGCTCCAAGGTCTATAAAACGACGATCCCTCGCACGATTCGCATTTCAGAGGCACCCAGCTACGGCCAGCCCATCAACTTCTATGAGCCGAAGGGCAAGGGCAGTGAGGCGTATATGGATCTTGCCATTGAATTCGTCAAGAACAACCGCCCCCACGATGCCGCTCCCAAACGCCGCCGCAAGGCAGCGGAAGCTGAGCCGGAAGCGCAGAAAAATGCGCTGGAAGAAGTATAAACAGGGGGAAAAGCGTTCATGGCAAAAGGAAAAGGAGGCTTGGGCCGGGGGCTGGAAAGTCTGTTTGAGGACGCCGCACCCAGCTTTGAGTCCGACACCCGGATCGAGACCATCCCTCTGCGGGAGATCGAGCCCGACCCGGATCAGCCGAGAAAAACATTTGATAATGATACGCTGGCAGAGCTTTCGGCCAGCATTGCAGAGCACGGTCTGCTGCAGCCCATTGCCGTGCGGCCCCGGGTCACCGGAGGCTATCTCATTGTGGCGGGCGAACGCCGGTGGCGGGCCTGCCGGATGGCGGGTCTTTCCGAGGTACCTGCCATCGTCAAGGACGTGACGGATGAGCAGGCCATGGAACTTGCCTTAGTGGAAAACCTGCAGCGGGAAGATCTGGACCCCGTGGAAGAAGCTGCCGGTATTCGGGAGCTGATGACCCGCTGCGGCCTGACGCAGGAGCAGGCAGCGCAGAAGCTGGGCAAGAGCCGGAGTGCACTGGCCAACACCCTGCGGCTGCTCAACCTGCCGGATCCGGTGCTGGAGCTGCTCAAATCCGGTGCGCTGAACATCGGCCATGCAAAGGTCATCCTCAGCCTGCCTACGGCAGAATTGCAGGAGAAGGCGGCAACACTGATCGCTGAGCATCAGCTCAATGTCCGGCAGGCCGAAGCCCTCTGCAAAAAGCTGGCAAAGCCGGAGAAGGAGCCTCAGGAGCCCATGCCCCGCAGCACTCTTCCGGTGGAGGTAGAAGAAAGTCTCAAGCAGGTGCTGGGCAGTGAAGTCAGCGTGGCGTATCATGAAGGCAAGGGCAAGCTGACGGTCCATTTTTATTCCGATGAACAGCTCAAGGCCTTTGCCAACCTGCTGGGCAGGTATCAGAACGAAGCGATCTGAGACGGGCCACCGTCTTTGAACGGCGCAGAACAAACACTCTGTGCGAACAATAGAGTAAGGAGAGTTATCATGCTTGATATCAAATTTGTCCGTGACAACCCGGACGCTGTGAAAGAGAACATCAAGAAGAAGTTCCAGGATGTAAAGCTTCCTCTGGTGGACGAAGTCATCGAGAAGGACGCAAAGTACCGTGAGTGCCTGAAGGAAGTCGAGTCCCTCAAGGCTGCCCGCAATAAGCTGAGCAAGGCCAACGGCCCCCTGTTCGGCCAGCTGAAAAAGTGCACCGATGAGGCACAGAAGGCAGAGATCCAGAAGCAGATCGACGCCAACAACGCCGCCGTCAAGGCCGATGCGGACAAGATGGCCGAGCTGGAAGCTGAGGAAGCAAAGCTCTCCGCACGGATTCAGGAGATCATGTACACCATCCCCCAGATGATCGACCCCAGCGTGCCCATCGGCCCCGATGACAGCTATAACGTCGAGGCACAGCGGTTCGGTGAGCCTGTCGTGCCCGATTTCCCCATTCCGTACCACACCGAGATCATGGAGAGCTTTGACGGCATCGATATGGACGCCGCAGGCCGTGTGGCCGGCAACGGTTTCTATTATCTGCTGGGCAACATCGCCCGCCTGCATGAGGCTGTGCTGGCCTATGCCCGTGATTTCATGATCGACAAGGGCTTTACCTATGTCATCCCTCCCTTCATGATGCATGGCAACGTGGTGCAGGGCGTTATGTCCTTCCCTGAAAT
>CALDNF010000121.1 GCA_937917475.1 uncultured Faecalibacterium sp. | reverse complement strand
AAGACAGCGGGCTTGCCAGCCAGCTCAGCAGCCTGATACTGCTCGGGGAAGGTGACGTTCACATCGAACTCCTCACCAGCAGCGTGGCCAACGATCTGATCCTCAAAGCCGGGGATGAAGCTGCCGCTGCCCAGAGTCAGGCTGTAGTGCTCAGCCTTGCCGCCCTCAAATGCAACACCGTTCACAAAGCCCTCGAAGTCGATATCAACGATATCGCCGTTCTCAGCAGCACCCTCACGGGTCAGCTCGCGGGCATTGCGCTCCTGCACACGCTTGAGCTCTGCATCCACAGCAGCCTCATCAACGGTGTGAACGGTCTTTTCAACGGACAGGCCATTGTAAGCACCGATCTTGACCTCCGGCTTGACAGCGACCTTAACGGTCAGGGCCACGCCATCAGTCTCATTTGCAGAATCAACGGTGACCTCAGGACGGCCGACCGGCTCGATGCCAGCTTCCTTGACAGCCTCTTCGTAAGCAGCCGGGAACAGCTCATTGATGGCATCATAGGTGAAGACATCAGCACCGTACATCTTCTCGATCAGAGAACGGGGAGCCTTGCCCTTGCGGAAGCCGGGCACGCTGTACTTCTTGCCTTCCTTCTTAAAGACATCGGCAACTGCGACCTTGAAAGCCTCAGCGTCGATGGAGAACTGGATCTCGGCCATGCTCTTCTCGAGCTTTTCGCACTTGATAAACTTCATTTTTGGTTATCCTCCACTCAAAAATTCTATTGCTTCTGATGATTTCATCTTCTGCAACCACACACGGCATCCGATGGTATTGCAAAATGCAGGGATGCGTGTGCTCAATTGGGTGCAACAATTGCGTCAGAGACTATTATAGCACGCTCATGACACAATTGCCAGCCCAAATTTTGACTTTTTGTTATTTTTGCCGGGGGCCGCCGTCCTTAGACGATACGATATGGACAAAAGCGCAGTCCATCGGCACTGACAAGCTTATAGCGGATGCCGTCTACATCGCCCTGCACCGCATAGCGGATGGCGTTGCCGTGCAGATGTCCATAGAAACACCGCTTGATGCCGTACTGGTTCAGCGTCGCCACGATCTCGGGCGCACTGGTCCCGGTATAGACCGGCGGGTAATGCAGAAACACCAGCTTTTCCAGCCCGGGCTCCGCTGCGTCCAGACTCATTTTCAGCCGCCCGATCTCTCGATTCATCACCTTTTCGTCATGAGGCTCTCCCACATCGAACAGCCAGCCCCGGGTCCCGCAGATGGCATAGCCCTCCACGGAGTAGGAGTTGTTGTGCAGGATGTGCAGGGTATCAAATCCTTCGGCTTTGAGGTAGGCGTTCATTTTATTGGCAGTGCTCCACCAATAATCGTGGTTGCCCTTCATGATGAGCTTTTGCCCGGGAAGCTGCTGCAAAAACGCAAAGTCTTTGCGGGTATCGGTGAGCCGCATAGCCCAGCTGATATCCCCCGCCAGCACAATGGTATCCTCCGGGCCGATCAGTTTCCGCCAGTTGGCTTCCAACCGCTCAACATAGTTATTCCATCCCGGAAAAACATCCATCGGCTTGGAGCCGCCCAGAGAAAGATGGGTATCGCCAAGCACAAAAAGTGCCATAAATCTAAATTCTCCTGTTCTGTGGTCTGGCGGACTGCGGCAGTATTATGCCTGATAACCCAGAGCCACCTCAGCGATCTGCATCGGGTCGATTACAGCGTCAAACCGTTCTTTTTTCTGCCGCAGAGCTGCAAGGCCTGCCGGAGCCGTATGTCCGGTAATGGTTTCGAGCTCCTGCATGGCTGCAAAATCGTTCTCCGGGGCGGTGTGGCCGAGAGCTTCCAGCACGCTGCGGGGGAACTTGAAGGGCGAAGCCGTGGACAGCACCACCATGGGCACACCCTCCCGCTTCTGCTGCTCTGCCACATGGAACGCTACCGCCGTGTGCGTGTCGCAAAGGTAGCCGTCCTGCTCATAGCGGGCACGGATCTCCCCTGCTACCTGCTCTTCGGAGCTCCAGCCGCAGCCAAAGCTCTCCTGAATGACCGCCAGCGTCTCCGGCCGGACTGTATAGCTTCCGGTCTCATTCAGGCTCTTCATCAGGGCAGCAACCTCAGTATCACTGCCGGTAACGTGGAAAAGCAGACGTTCCAGATTCGAGGACACCAAAATATCCATGCTGGGTGAGGTGGTCTTGTAGAACGCCCGCTTTGCGGTATAGGTACCGGTGGTGAGAAAATCGGTCAGGACGTTGTTCTCATTGGAAGCGCAGACCAGCCGACCCACCGGCAGACCCATCTGCTTTGCATAGTAGCCTGCCAGAATGTCGCCAAAGTTGCCGGTCGGCACGCAGAAATCCACCTTGTCGCCGAAAACGATCTTTCCAGCCTTGAGCAGCTGAGCGTAGGCGGCAAAATAGTAAACGATCTGCGGTACAAGACGTCCCCAGTTGATCGAGTTTGCGCTGGAAAGGCGGATGTTCCGCTGGGCCAGCTGCGCAGCAATGTTTTTATCGCCAAACACCCGCTTTACACCGGTCTGGGCATCATCAAAGTTGCCCCGCACTGCAAAAACCGCCACATTTGCGCCTTCCTGCGTTGCCATCTGGAGACGCTGGATCTCGCTGGTGCCGCCGGTAGGATAAAATACAGCGATCTCGATCCCCGGCACATCGTGATAACCATCCAGTGCAGCTTTGCCGGTATCGCCGCTGGTGGCAACAAGGATCAGGGTCTTTTCGGTGCGGCCCAGATTCTTTTTTGCTTCCACCAGAAGCTTTGGCATCAACTGCAAAGCGTAATCCTTAAATGCGCAGGTCGGGCCATGCCAGAGTTCAAGAGCCGAAACGCCCTCGGACACCGGTGCCAGATACCCGGCCTTGCCGCCAAAAGCAGCACCATAGGTCTGGGCCGTTGCGTCTGCCAGAAAATCCTCGGAATAATCGGTCAGGTACTCTTTCAGGATCACCGCAGCCATGACCGGGTAATCCATGCCGCAGATGTTTTTTACATCCACCTGCGGAAAACGCTCGGGAACAAACAGGCCGCCTTCATCAGACAGGCCCTGTGCGATGGCCTCCGAAGAGGTCACGATACGGCTGCGGTCTCTCGTACTGAAAAAATGCATTGTCGTTGCTCCTTTTCGCCAGAGGGCCCTCATTGGCCCCATATTACGGCAGCGGCAAAGGCCATTTTCTGCCGTTTCCCACCAGTGCATCCGATTCAAGCTTCAAATGCACCCTTTATAATATGTACCATCCAGCGTCCGCTGTCAAGAGGCATTACCTCAGCAACGTCAAATCTTACCGGTTCATCGCTCTGATCCGTGGTTTGAAGATAGAGTTTTGCGGCCCGGATCAGTTTTTTCTGTTTGGCAGGTGTCACCGCCGAAGCCGGGCTGGAAAGAGGGTCCGGACTGCGGCTTTTGACCTCGCAGAGCACCAGCGTTCCGTCCGGTTCCCGGAGGATCAGGTCGATCTCCCCCATCCGGGTCCGGTAGTTGTGGGTCACCAGCTTGCAGCCCTGCCGGATATAATACTGCGCCGCTACGGCTTCCCCTTTCCGGCCCAGATCTGCCGATTCCATCACTTGCCCTCGGGCCAATAGCCCTGTTTTTTCAAAAAGCTGCGGCGGTAGAACGGCTGGATGCCATACTGCTCGATCAGCTCATAATGCAGTTTTGTGGGGTACCCTTTGTGCTTTGCAAGCTGATATTGGGGATATTGTTTGTCCAGTTCCAGCATATAGCGGTCCCGGCTGACTTTCGCCAGCACCGATGCCGCACCAATACTGGCACTAGTGGCATCCCCCTTTACGACCGGCTGTGCCGGCATAGTCAGCCCGGCCGGGCAGCGGTTGCCATCCACCAGAACCAGATTAGGCACGATGTCCAGCCCCTCCACAGCCTGCCGCATCCCACCCATGGTGGCGTTGAGGATGTTGTCCCGGTCAATGATCTCCGGTCCTACAAATACGATCTTATAGGCCAGAGCTTTTTCCACGATCTCGTCAAAGAGAGCCTCCCGTTTTTTCTCGGTCAGCTTTTTTGAGTCATTGATGCCATAGACCGGGTTTTCGGGATCAAGGATACAGGCTGCCACACAGACCGGGCCGCAGAGCGGGCCCCGGCCCGCCTCATCCACACCGGCAAAACAGCCGGATTGGGCACGGACTGACGCATCATATTCATACAGAGGAGCCGATATTTCCTCGTCCGAACGCCGTTTCATTCGTCATCCTCCGCAAAGTCCGCAAGATCATCCCGCTGCGGAGGCCGTTCCAGAGAGATGCGGCCCCACTTGCAGGCACGGAATTCATCCACCAGCATAACGGCGCAGCGTTCGGTGTTGACCTCGCCGCCCCGCACCAGCAGGCCACGCTTCCGGCCGATGGCTTCCAACAGCTCATAAGGCGGCAGAGACAGCGTTTCGGCATCCAGCTTATACCGCTGGGCCACAAGGTCGGGATAGTTCCGGCGCACTTCGTCCAGCAGATTCATCGCCAGCTCTTCCACGTCCAGAATGTCATCCTTGATGGAGCCGATGAAAGCCAGATTGGAGGCTGTCGTCTTGGAATCGAACTTTTTCCACAGCACGCCGGGCATATCCAGCAGGTCAAACTTTTCCGTACTGACCCACTGCTTGCCCTTGGTCACACCCGGACGGTCCGCAGCCTTGGCACGAGCCGAGCCCGCAAAGGTGTTGATGAAGGTGGATTTGCCCACGTTGGGGATGCCGCAGAGCATCACCTGAGTCTTTGCTCCGCCCATGCCCCGGGTCTGACGGCGTTCCAACAGCCCGGCCAACTCCTTTTCAATCGCTGTTTTGACCGCATTTGCGCCGCCCTTCTGTTTTGCGCTGATAGCAACACAGCCTGCGTCTGCGGCACGGAAATATCGGATCCATTCCTCTGTCACGGCAGGGTCGGCCAGATCCGCCTTGTTCAAAGCGTAGAGCTTGGGTTTCCGGGCGGTGATCCGCTCGATCTCCGGGTTCAGGCTGGAAAGCGGGATCCGTGCATCCAGCAGTACGAGGCTTGCGTCGACATGCTGGATCTCCTGCTCCATCATCCGGAGGGTCTTTGTCATATGGCCCGGAAACCACTGTATCGTGTACTGGTTTGCGAACCGGGTATCCTGATTGTTCATTTTACCACTCCAAAATCTGAAAAGGGCAAAAAGCAGATCAGCACTTTGCCCAAAATATCACGTTCATCGATGCAGCCAACATAGGATGAGCGGCTGTCCAGCGAGGCGTTGCGGTTGTCGCCCATAACGAACACCGTTCCCTCCGGGACTGTAAGCGGAAATTCCACGTCGTAGCCAAGATAGGTCGGCTCTGCAATGTAGTCCTCCTGCAAAAGCTTACCGTTGACTGTCACCGCACCGGTGGAATAATCGATACTGATGGTATCGCCGCCTTTGGCAATGACCCGCTTGACCAGCGGCTTGCCGTAACTGGTGTAGCTGTCCACGATCACGATATCGCCCCGCTGCGGCTCATAGCCCGCACCCCAGACGATCAGCTTGTCCCCATTGTCCAGCGTGGGTACCATTGATTCGCCGTCCACCTGAATGATCCGGAAAAAGAACGAAAACAGGAGCACCAGCACCAGCGCAGCAGAGATCAGGGCCTCGTACCATTCCAGCAGATTCTGCCCCTCAATGGGCGAACCGCTTTGCTCCGCCCCTGATCGTTTTTGCTCTTCCATATCCCAGCACACCTCCTGATCTGAGTTTTGTACCGGTTTACCGCCGCTGACCGACGGATAAAGAAAAAAGGGACAACAAGTTGTCCCTTTTCTCCCGGTTTGATTCGGGGATCATCAAATATCGCTCTTGACCTTGGCAGCCTTGCCCGTGCGGCCACGCAGATAGAACAGCTTTGCACGGCGAACCTTGCCCTTGCGGACAACAGTGACCTTCTCAACGAAGGGGCTGTTGATGGGGAAGACACGCTCGATGCCAACAC
>CALDNF010000120.1 GCA_937917475.1 uncultured Faecalibacterium sp. | reverse complement strand
CGACGGCGGAGGGCATACGGCCCAGCAGAGCCGACACCTCAGAGCCTGCCTGCGTGAAGCGGAAGATGTTGTCGATGAAGAGCAGCACGTCCTGATTCTTCACATCACGGAAATACTCTGCCATAGTCAGGCCGGACAGAGCCACCCGCATACGGGCTCCCGGCGGCTCGTTCATCTGGCCGTAGACCAGAGCAGTTTTGTTGATAACGCCGCTCTCGGTCATTTCACCGTACAGGTCATTGCCCTCACGGGTGCGCTCGCCGACACCGGTAAAGACCGAGTAGCCGTTGTGCTCGGTAGCAATGTTATAGATCAGCTCCTGAATTAGGACCGTCTTGCCAACACCTGCACCGCCGAACAGACCGATCTTGCCACCCTTGGCGTAGGGGCAGATCAGGTCAACGACCTTGATACCGGTCTCCAGAATCTCGGTGGTGGACTGCTGCTCCTCATAGCTGGGAGCGGGGCGGTGGATGGGCCAGTAGGCATCCGGGGTGGGGGCGGGCTTGTTGTCCACCGGCTCACCCAGCAGGTTGAATACACGGCCCAGACACTGGTCGCCCACCGGGACCTTGATGGGCTCGCCGGTGTCCACAGCGTCGGTGCCTCGCACCAGACCATCGGTGCTGCTCATGGCAATGCAGCGGGCTACATTGTCGCCGGTAAGCTGGGCAACCTCAACGATCAGCTTCTGGCCGTGGTTGTCGATCTCAATGGCGTTGAGCAGCTCCGGCAGCTGACCATCCTCAAACTGGATATCCAGCACCGGGCCAATGACCTGGATCACCTTGCCGATATGTTTTTCGGACATAGGCTATAACTCCTTTTCTAACCTCTCAGTCTCGCCTACGGCTCGCCAGCTCCCCTGATAGGGGAGCCTCTGGCGAAGAGGGCAAGTTTTACGGCCTGCCAAGGCCTCTCCTACTAGGAGAGGTGGCACAGCGTCAGCTGTGACGGAGAGGTTGATTCAATTTTTTCGTTAAATTTCCGCACCGGCCACGATCTCGGTGATCTCCTGCGTGATGGCAGCCTGACGGGCACGGTTGTAATACAGATTCAAGTGGTCGATCATCTCACCGGCGTTCTTGGTGGCTGCATCCATGGCGGTACGGCGGGCGGCCAGCTCACTGGCAACGCTCTCGCAGACTGCACCGTAGACGATGCCGGCCACATACTCGGGGATGATGGCCTTGAACACTTCCTCGCTGCTGGGCTTGTACAGGATCTGGCTGCGGCGGGCTTCTGCCTTCTGCTCCTCCGTGGGCTCAATGGACAGCGGCAGCACCTCCATCGTTGCGGCGGTCTGGGTCATCATCGAGTCGAACCGGGTATAGCAGATCTTCACCGCATCGTAGTTTCCCTTGAGGAAGCCTTCGGTAATCTGCCGGGACAACTGGAAGCACTCGCCCACCGAGATATCCGCCGCCATCAGCACCTCATCCGTAAAGAGGTCCGCTTCGTGGTGGAGGAAGTACTCTGCCGAACGCTTGCCGATGGGCAGCACCGTCACCGGGCCGTTCTGCGCATCCGCCTGCTTGAACACGTTGGCATTATAGCCGCCGGCCAAACCACGGTCACCTGCAATGACGATGAGCAGCGTGCGCTTGATCTCACTCCGCCGCAGGTAGGGATTGCGGGCCCGGGGGTCTGCCGCTGCGATCTTGGTCAGCGTTTCGTGCAGGGTCTCAAAGTAGGGGCGGCTGTGCTCCACCCGCTCCTTGGCACGCCGCATTTTGGAGGACGCCACCAGCTCCATGGCCTTGGTGATCTGCATGGTACTCTCTACGCTTTTGATGCGCAGCTTGATGTCCTTCATGGAACCTGCCATGCGTTACACGCCTCCTTCCTGTCAGTGTGCCTTGAGAAAGCTCTCGGTATAGGCAGACAGAACACCCTTGAGAGCTTCCTCGGCGTCCTTGTCCAGATTGCCGGTGGTGCGGATGGTCTCCATCA
>CALDNF010000119.1 GCA_937917475.1 uncultured Faecalibacterium sp. | reverse complement strand
TGAACTGGCCGTACTGGCCCTGCACAGCCCCCATCTTCATGGGGTCTGCGGCCTGTTCCTGCATCTTGGCATAGAGCTGGTCGATGGCAGCACCCAGAGCGGCGTTGTCCTCGTAGACAGCGTGCATCCGGGTCTTGCCGGAATCCACACCGTCAAGATCGTTATTGAACACCGTCAGCGCATCCTGCGCCGCCAGCACCTCGGCATTGTCGGCTCCCAGCGTATTCATTCCGGTGGTGATGATGTTTGCCGCCGTGTTGGAGCGAGTGGTCAGTTCCTCCTGCAAATTGTAGCCGCCGTCGGCGGAGACACCGGTGTTGTACCACGTTGCGGCCTGATGATACCTTGCCCGGAGTTTTGCTCCGCCAAAGCCAAAGAACGCCGCCAGCATCACCACCACGCTCAGCGCAATGGCTGCTCCCCGGGTGCTCAGGGCAGCCGGCAGGCGGTTTTCCAGCTCTGCCATCTTTTTCTGGGCGGGAGTAAATGACCGGGTCTCCTGCCGGGGCTTCTGTTCCCGGTAACTCCCGGCGTCAAAACCGCCGGAGGAAGGGGTCTGTTTCTGCGAAAAATCTGCATTAGCCATTTCAGCTGCGAATCTCCATCATCTTCTGTTTGAGCTCGTCCTCGATCCGGTTCAGCTCCTGCTCGGCGGCAGCCCGCTTTGCACGGCCCTCGTTCTGGATCTTGTTCAGCTCGTCCAAGGTCTCGATCAGGCTCTTGTTGGTCTGCTGCAGGGTCTCGATATCCACCACGCCCCGCTGAGACTCCTTGGCCGTCTCAATGGTGCCCATCTTGAGGGCGTCGGCGTTCTTCTTGAGCAGTTCGTTGGTCATATCGGTGACCGCACGCTCTGCCTGCATGGCCTGCTGGCTGTGAGCCAGACCCAATGCCAGCACCATCTGGTTTTTCCACAGGGGGATCGTGTTGACGATGGTGGATTGGATCTTTTCGGCCATCATCGAGTTGTTGTTCTGGAGCAGGCGGATCTGGGGACCCATCTGAAGACTGATATTCCGGGTGAGTTCCAGATCATAGAGCTTCTTTTCAAACCGCTCACACTGGTCGGCAAGGTCACGGGCCTTCTGAGCATCCTCGGGCAGGCCGGAAGCTTTTGCCTTGTCCATAGCCTGCTGCAGCTCGCCCGCACGCACCTCGGCCAGCTTTTTCTTTCCAGCCAGAATGTACATACTCAGTTCCTTGAAGTATGCCATGTTCAAGTCGTACATCTTATCCAGCATGGCGATGTCCTTGAGCAGCTGGACCTGATGGCCCTCCAGCATGGACTGGATATTCTCCACGTTGGTCTCCGCCTTGTTGTACTTGGTCTTGAGGGCATCCAGCTGGTTGGATTTCTTCTTGAAGAAGCCCAGAAAGCCCTTTTCCTCTTCCTGTGCGTCAAAGCTCTTGAGCTCCCCGATCAGGTTGGTGATCATATCGCCCACCTCGCCCAGATCCTTGGTGGATACCTTGGCAAGGGCAGCCTCGGAAAAATCACCGATCTTCTTCTGGCAGGCGGAGCCATACTGCAGCACCTGCTGGCTGTTGGTGATATCGATCTTTTCCGCAAACGAATCCACCATCGCCTGCTCTTCCGGAGTCAGATTGACCTGTGCTTCGGGGGCCGGGGCGGGCTCCGGCTTCTTTTCTTCCACCGCCGGTTCTGCCACCGGGTCCAGAGTCAGCGAGGGTACTGCGGGGGCATCAAGGTCAAAGTTCAGGGTATTGTTGTCTGCCATGAGATTCCATCCTTTCCAAATCCAGAGCGTTTCAACTGATGCAGGAACTTACAGTCCCTGCCCTTTCATCATGTTCTGCAGCACCGTCAGGTCTGCGGAGAGGTCCATGCTTTCGGATGCATAGAGGGCATCCAGCTGATTTTCAAAGGCCGTAGCAATGGAAGCAGCGTTCCGTTCCACCTCGGCACGGATGGAGGCGGCATTTTCGCCCCGCACCCCCTGCTTTGCCAGCTTGGCATACTGTTCCAGCACATTCACTGCATCGGGCAGGTAGTAGTTTGCAAACCGGCGCACCTGCCTGGCCTTGGCGGGGCTGGCTTCCACGGTCTCCACAATGGAGCGGCCCGCTTTTTCCATCCGGTCCATCGCCGCCGAGAGCTGCGGGTCCGGCAGAGCCTCGTTCAGCGTATGCAGCTCATCCAGTTTTTTCTGGATATCGGTCAGCATCTCGTCCACATCCTCCACGCCGGTGTGGAAGGGCACCTCGTGCTCTACCACCCGGGGCGGACAAAATTTCTTCGCCATGCCAAAGCCGAGCGCAGCCACACCCAATGCAATCAGCAGAGCCCAGAGCCGGTAGACCGGCAGCACCGCACAGGACACCACAAAGGCCAGTGCCGCCGCATACCAGGGCAGGACGCTGGGTTTCTGGGTGCGAATGATCTTGCTCATCCTGTTTCTCCTTTTCCGGGGAAGCTTCCCCTGTACTCTCCATAATAAGGCCTTTTCCAAAAAACGCAAGGGTTTCACGAATAATTTACAGGTTTGAAATCGTTTCTTCGTCTTTCGGCTCAGACCAGCCATGGCCTGAGGGCTTCACCCCAGACCTGCAGCAGCTTTTCGGGGCGGCAGGCGGCATTTGCCGGGCTGGTGCTGGGCAGCTTGACCGCCGGGATTCCGCTGACTGGTTCCAGATATCTGGTATAAATTTTATAGGCTGTGGCTCCGTTGCAGAACACTGCCCGGATGGGAGCCTTTTGCAGCAGGGACACAATGTCGTTGGGCACCACATCCTTGATGGAGGCATCTGACGCCCCGGTGATGGTGCAGCTTTCCAGTGTATCCCAGAGGGCCAGCCCATGGCGGAGAATGATCTGCTTTTTGGCGGCGATATCCTCCCGGGCGGGCACCGGTTCTCCGGTCAGCTGTGCCAGCATTGGCCAGAATCGGTTCTGCGGGTGGCCGTAGTAAAAAGCCATCTCCCGGCTTTTGGGGCTGGGCCATGTGCCGAGGATGAGAGCACGGCTGTCGGGGCCATAAACCGGTTCAAAGCTCATTTTTCCACAGCCTTCTTCTCAAACTGCCCCCAAGCCGAACCCAGATCCCGGCCCGAAGGCTCGGCCTGGGGGCCGTCGAACCAGAGCTCTTCGATCAGAGCGGCTACGCCATCCTCCCGCACATCACCGATGATCCGGTCGGCGGCAGCCTTAGCATCCTCGGTGCCGTTGGCCATGCAGCAGCCCAGACCCGCCGCCTTCAGCATCCCGCAGTCGTTGGCGGAATCTCCTGTTGCCACAGCATCACTCAGGCTCAGGCCCATCTTTTCACAGAGGTCTGCCAGCCCCACGCCCTTGTCAATGCCGCCCCGCACGATATCAAAAAAGCGGTAGCCTTCCGGCGTGTAGGAGCCCACCATCATAAAGTGAAGGTTCAGGTGTCCATACTTTTTCTCAAATTGTTCTGCCGCTTCGGGGGGCATGGCAGCAAATGCAGCGTGAGGCATATCGATGAGGTGACGGTCCCGGTCCTCACCATCCAGACAGGACAGCCCGGCCTTGTTCATCTGGGCATAGCGGCGGCGGAGATAATCGTACTCCGAGTAAGCATAACAGGCATCCCGGAAGTCAAACTGCAGCGGATAGTTATAGTCCTCGCAGAAATCCACCAGCGCATACATTTCCTCACTGGTCAATGGGTGCTCTGCGATGATCTTTCCCTCCCGGTCCACCACACAGGCACCGTTGCAGGTAATGGCGTAATCGTACCGGAGCCCGCCCAGCTGGCCTTTTTCCCGGATGCAGGGGTAGGCCCGGCCGGTACTCAGGACAAACTTGCCCCCCGCAGCCTGCATCTTTTTGATGGCCTTGACCACCGCCGGGCGGGGACACCCCTCGCCAAAGGGCACCAGCGTGTTATCATAATCGCTTGCCAGAATCTTATAGTTCATAGTTTCTCCCTGATCTCATTGTTACAATCCTATTTATGATGAGTATACCATAAAAAGCCGTCCCGGACAATTCCGGAACGGCTTTCGGTTCAGGTTTTGAGGTTATCCCAGAAGGGCTACCACCAGCTGCATCCCCACGCCCACGACGGCACCTGCCGCCCAGACAAGGCCGGTGATAAACAGGTTCTGCTTCCAGGAGGGGTTGGCCCGCCAGAGCACGGCCAGACCCACGCCTGCACCGGTGCAGAGCCCGGCCACAAGGCTGGAGAAGCGGAGAGCACCTTCCACATAAAGCTGGGTCAGCAGGACGCTGGCAGCGCAGTTGGGGATCAGACCCACCAGTGCAGAGACCACCGGCTGGAAGAAGCCCATCCGGCCCAGCAGGTCAGCAAAGACATCCTCGCCCACGCCCTCTACGATGAGGCCGAACACCAGACTGAAGATGAAAATAAAAACAAAGATCTCAAGAGTATGGCGGAGAGCTGCCATCCAGATGGGCCGGGGCTTGCCCGTCTCATCGTCGTGGGTCTCGTGGCAGTCGATCTCATCAGCCCGGCCGGTATAGCCGCCCCGCAGAGACTTGGGCAGCACACCACGGAGAACAAAATCCAGCACAAGGCCCACCGCAATGGCATACACCACCTTGATGACCATCAGCAGCACCAGCTTATCCCAATAGGCAGGCATCGAGACCAGCAGTGGCACAGCCTCGTCGCTGGTGGCAAGAAACACTGCCATCAGGGTGCCAAGGCTGATGACCCGGGATGCATAAAAGTTCGATGCAATAGCAGAGAATCCGCACTGAGGCACACAGCCCAGCAATGCACCGGGGATAGAGCCCCACCGTCCGCTTTGTTCCAGAGCGGCCTCGATTTTTTCACCATGGCGGTGCTCTACATACTCGATAAACAGGTAAGCCAAAAACAAAAAGGGCAGCATTTTGCCGGTATCCACCAGCGACTCGCCCAAAACGTCCAGAAACAGTTCCATAAATGGGTTCTCCTCAGAAAACAGGGTATTTTGATTGCTTCAGTTCCTTAAATTGCAATTTGATTGCATTTTCGTGCGGAGTAGAGTATACACGATTTTATCCCCAAATGCAATACTAAAATGCAAAAAGATTGCAAATTTATATTTTCAGTTTCTGCCCCATCAAAAAAGACCCGCCGGGGCGGGTCTTAAAATGCTTATGGATGCTGTTTTACCCCTTCATCGGCACAAAGCCCACGAGGTCTTTGACCACCTCGCCGCCGATGATAAGGCCAGCCACCGAGGGCACAAAAGCGTTGGAGCCAGGGACCGAACGGCGGATGGTGCACTTGCGCTGGGTGCCCGGGGGGCAGATGCAGTGGTACTTGCAGCTGATGGAGTCATCCTCAATGGGAGTCATGGCAGGCTCCTTGGAGTAGACCACTTTCAGGTGCTTGATCTTCCGCTTGCGGCACTCGGTGCGCATGACCTTGGCCAGCGGGCAAACGGAAGTCTTGTAGATATCGGTCACCTCAAAGCGGGTGGGGTCCATCTTGTTACCGGCACCCATGGCACAGATGATGGGCACCCCGGCCTCTTTGGCCTTCATCACCAGAGCGATCTTGCCAGTGACGGTATCAATGGCATCCACAACATAATCGTACTGGGTAAAGTCAAACTGATCCTGCGTCTCCGGGGTGAAGAAAGTCTTATAGGTGGTCACCTGAATGTTGGGGTCAATGTCGTGGATGCGCTCTTCGGCCACATCCACCTTATACTTGCCCACGGTCTTCCGGGTAGCCACGATCTGTCGGTTCAGATTGGTCAGGCAGATCTTATCGTCGTCAATAAGGTCCAATGCTCCCACGCCGCTGCGGGCCAGAGCTTCCACCGTATAGCCGCCCACGCCGCCGATGCCAAACACCGCCACCCGGGAGTGGTGCAGTTTTTCCATTGCCTCTGCACCCAGCAGCAGCTGAGTGCGGGAATATTGATCTTGCATTTTACGAACTCCTTATCTTGTTACACTCACGATGGTTCCGCCACCCAGAACCACATCACCCTGATACAGCACCACAGCCTGTCCCGGGGTAGGTGCCCGCTGAGGCTGGTCAAATTCCAGCCGGAAGCAGCCCTCTCCTGCCGGGTAAACGGTAGCTTCCTGCTCCACCTGATGATACCGGGTGCGTGCGGTGACTCGCAGCGGCTCAGTCAACTCCGGAATGGCGATCCAGTTTGCTTCCTCGGCGTAAACGACCCGGTCAAACAGCAGTTCTTCCGGGCCTACGGTGACGATGTTGGCCTGCATATCCTTGGCACAGACGTAGACCGGAGCTCCCATAGCAAGGCCAAGGCCCTTCCGCTGCCCGATGGTATACCGGACGGCGCCATGATGCCGCCCCACCTTTTTGCCATTCTCATCCAGAAAATCCCCTTCCGGGTAATGCTTTCCGGTGTACCCTTCCATAAAGCGGGCGTAGTCGCCGTCCGGCACAAAGCAGATATCCTGACTGTCGTGCTTGCGGGCATTGACGAACCTGTGCTGTTCGGCGATGGCACGCACCTCGGTTTTGTGAAGAGCCCCCAAAGGAAGCCGGACGTGGGCCAACTGCTCCTGCGTCAGATTATAAAGCACATAGCTCTGATCTTTTCCCTCGTCCAAGCCCTTTTTGAGCAGCCAGCGGCCGGTGGCTGCATCCTGCTCTACCCGGGCATAGTGGCCGGTGACCACATACTCCATCCCATGTGCTTCCGCCCAGGAAAGAAGATGATCAAATTTCATGTATTTGTTGCAGTCGGTGCAGGGGTTGGGCGTGCCGCCCATCTCATATACCCGCACAAATTTGTCGATGATCTTCTCCCGGAAATCCACGGTGAAATCCAGCACTTCGTAAGGGATATCCAGTGCGAACGCCACCTCGGCAGCGTCCTCGATATCGCTTTCGGAACAGCAGGTGTGGAAGCCGGACTGTCCCAGTGTCTCGTTTCTCGTCAGCCGCATGGTGATGCCGGTGCAGTCATATCCGGCATCCTGCATCAGCCACGCCGCCACCGAGCTGTCCACGCCGCCGCTCATGGCAATGAGGGCCTTGGGGTTCTGTGTTTCTGTCATAGTGCTCCTTTGCGCCCTCACTTTTGGGGGAGAGCATATTCCCACTTCACAAGTAGTTATATTACCGCACGATCTTTCTCTTGTCAAGACGCAGAAAATTGCGCCGCAGCCCTCCGCAGGGCTTCCCGTTCATTGGGCAGCTGCCCGGTGATGACCTCTTCCAGCAAAGCTTCCAGCATCCGGCGCAGACCGGGGCCGGGCGCAGCTCCCATTTCCATCAGGTCCCGGCCATTGATCGCAAGATCTTTCACCCGGCAGCAGGCGTGCTCCTTCGTCAGGCGTTCAGCGGCTTTTTCCAAAGCATCAAAGGCTTCTGCCTGTTCCGGATGCTCTGCGCCGCAGAGCAGAAGCAACCGTCTCAGGGTGTCCGGTTCCAGCCGCCCCAGCAGCAGCCGGGCCTGCAGCGGCAGGTTCTCCGGTTCAGGGGCAAGGCCCATTTCCCGCACCAGCACCGCTGTTTTCTCAATTTTTGCGTTGGAACAACGAAGACGGCGGAGGGCCTTGCGCACTCCTTTTTCTCTAAGGGGAGCCAGCAAAGCTGCCAGCCGGGCGGGCAGGTCTTCCATTCCGGCAGGCAGAGCGTCGATCACTTCGCAGCTTTTTTCAAAACGCTGCGTTTCTTCGTTTATTTCAAGTTCCGGCAGCACTGCCGCAAAGACGGCAGGCTCCATCCAGCGGCCCGGTTTCGGAGCTGCCAGCAGACGGCTCAGCTCATCTTCGATTCGCTCCAGCGACACACAATCCAGATGGCCGCAGAGCTCTCTTGCCGCCTGCCCGGTGGCCGGGTCGATGGCAAAACCAAACCGTGCCGCAAAGCGGTAGAGCCGCAGGATGCGCAGGGCGTCCTCTTCAAATCGTTCGTGGGGCTGCCCCACAGCCCGAACGATACCCCGTTTCAGGTCCTCCCGTCCGCCAAAGGGATCAATAATCCCCTCCTCCGGATGGCAGGCCATGGCGTTGATGGTAAAATCCCGCCGGGCCAGATCTTCCCGCACATCGGGCACAAACTCCACCCGGTCCGGATGCCGCCCATCGGTATAAGAGCCCTCGGTGCGGAAGGTCGTCGTCTCGTATAATGTTCCATTTTCCTTGATGGTCACCGTGCCGTGCTGCAAGCCGGTGGGGATGCAGTTTTCTTCCCCGAACAACTCCATGACCTGTTCCGGACGGGCAGCAGTACAGAGGTCCCAATCGTGGGGAACCAGCCCCAGCAGGCTGTCCCGGACGCAGCCCCCCACCACATAGGCCGGGTAGCCTGCGGCGTTCAGCTTCTTCAGCAGCCGGACCGCACCGGGCTCAATTTGAATCGTTTCCTTCACTCCGCTTCCCCCTCATCGTATTGCAGCAGGATCGTTTTGCCGTCAAAGCCGCACTCCGCCGCCGGGAATACTGCCTGCACGGCGGGGAGAAACTCCTCCGGGTCGGTGATCATCGGGGAGTAATGCACCAGCCAGAGCCGCTTTGCCCCGGCGTCGGCGGCAAGGGCGGCGTCCTGTGCAAAGGTGCTGTGGCCGTACTGTTTTGCCTGCGCTTCCTGTGCCGGCTCGGGATACGTCGCATCGCAGAGAAGCAGGTCCGCGTTTTCGGCCGCCGCCCGGAGCCCGGGGCAGGGAGCTGTATCCCCCGAAAAAACGAACCGCAGGCCCTTCCGTTTGGGGCCCAGAACCTCTTCTGGGCAGATGACCGTTCCGTTCCACTCCACGGTTTCGCCCCTTTGCAGGTGCTTCCAGCTCTGCACCGGCACTCCAAGCTCTCGGGCCTTTTCGGGCAGGAAGCGGCCCGCCCGGGGCAGGTCCAGCCGATAGCCGCAGCTAGTCACCCGGTGTTTTGTTTTGAAGGGAAGGAGTGTCGTTCCCGCAGGCCAGCCCACAGAAAGCGCATCCAGCTCCACAGGTTGCCCGGCCATGACCCGGGGCCGCACCGGATAAGGCAACGGCCCGGTCAGGGCACGAATCGCCCCCCAGACTTCCTCAAGCCCCACCGGGCCGAAAAGCATCAGCGGCCTTGTCCGGCCCTGACAGCCCAGGGTCTGCAAAAGGCCCGGCAGACCGAAAATATGGTCGCCGTGGTAGTGGGTCAGACAGATGGCATCCAGCTTCATCAGGTTGACCCCGGCCCGGCGGGCGGCCGTCTGGGTCCCCTCGCCGCAGTCGAACAGCAGGCTGTGCCCACCGCACTCCGCCAGAGCCACCGTAAGGGCACGGTCGGGCAGGGGCATGGTAGCCGCTGTGCCCAATAATGTGATTGTCAGCATCCTGTTTCCTCCGTTGTTTCTGTGGATAGTGTACCACACTTGCCCGCCGGACACAATCTTCCCTGCCGGTGCATAGGATGGAAAAACGTCAAAGGAGGTGCGCTTATGCAGCGCAGTCACTCTTCCCACAGCCGCCCGCCGGTCCATGGATGGCTTTTGCGGGCTGCGGTCATCCTGCTGCTTCTGCTGTTTTTTGCCGCTTTCCTCTACAGCTGCTCTGCCCAGCCGCAGATGTACACCAGCCGGGGCTGCGTGGTTTTTCTGCCTGCATCCAGCGCATCCCGGCTCCCGGTGCTCTCGCCGTGGGTCTGATGTACAAAAGCAAAGAGGCGTGCCCGCCCGGGCACGCCTCTTTGCTGTATTCTGATTCAGCTCAGACGGTTCAGCCGCACCGCCACATAGGGGTTAGGCAGCTTGAGCTCGTCGGCAAGGTCCTCTTCAGTGCTGTACTTATCGGCGGCAAGGCCCACCATGACCACGCAGGTGTCCATCCGCCCCTCCGGCGAGAGGGCCGTGATCTTGGCTTCGCCGTCTGCCACGGCAGTCACCACGCCCTCCGGGCTGACAGTCGCCACGCCCGGGTTGCTGCTGACCCATGTGATGGGCACGCTCTTTCCGCTTTCCACCGCTACCGTGGCCGACAGAGTCTCCTGACTGCCCACTTCCCGCAGGATCATATCATTCTTGCTCAGGGTCACTTTGCCCACATCGGAAGTCACTGTGACGGCACAACGGAGAGCCTGCCCATTGGAGGTCAGTGCTGTGACCGTAGTCGTGCCGGTGCTCTGGGCGGTCACCTTGCCTTTGTCGTTCACCGATGCCACATTGGGGTCGCTGCTCATCCACTGATACACATAGATGAATGCCTGCTCATTGTTGACCAGTTCCAGCGTCCGGCTGGGATGGAGCTCATCATACCGGATGGTCAGGTTCAGGGTGTTCTCACTGAGGGTCGGCTTTTTTGCGCTCTGCTCTGCATCCTCTTTTTTTACGGTCACCTTGCAGATTGCCCGGTCGCCGTTATCGGACATGGCTGTGATGGTAGCCGTGCCTGCGCTCCGGCCCGTCACCTTACCGTCGCCGTCCACGGTCGCAACCGTCGGGTTGCTGCTCATCCAGACGATGAAATAATAATCGCTGCTCTGGCTTCCGGTATAAAGGTAAGCCCGGGGCCTCGGGTCCTCTGCGGTGATCTCCAATTCAATTTCCGACACGCCCAGCTCAAGGCCGCTGCTGTTCTTGGCCGACACCAGCCGGACCGCCGGGGCAGCCTGCGCCGCCAGCGGGCAGACCAGCAGCAGACCGCTCAACGCCAGTGCTGCCAGCCGCTTGCCGAACTTTATTTTCATAGGAGCCTTCTCCCTTCTTTGGTGATAGAATCTGCGATGCATCAAGGCATCTATACCGTTCATTTTACACATCGCTCAAAGAAGGGTCAAGTTTTTCGACGGAAGTCTCACAAATCCGCAATGGTTTTCGTGGAGTGTCACAAAATCCGCTCTGCAATTTTGTGCAAAAGGGTCATACCGTATAATACTGCGCCTGTGCGTTCCAGAGCTCGCAGTATTTTCCACCAGACTGCGCCAGCAGTTCCTCATGCGTGCCCCGCTGGATCACCCCGCCGTGGTCAAATACGGCGATAATATCGCAGAACTTGCAGGAGGACAGCCGGTGGCTGATATAGATGGCAGTCTTATCTCCGGCGATCTCGTTGAACTTTGTGTAGATCTCCGCTTCTGCCACCGGGTCAAGGGCAGCAGTAGGTTCATCCAGCACGATGAAGGGTGCATCCTTGTACAGGGCCCGGGCAAGGGCGATCTTCTGCGCCTCTCCGCCCGAGACCTCCACGCCGTTTTCGTCCAGCTCCTTATA
The DNA here is from genome assembly GCA_937917475.1 of uncultured Faecalibacterium sp. Taxonomy (GTDB): domain Bacteria; phylum Bacillota; class Clostridia; order Oscillospirales; family Ruminococcaceae; genus Faecalibacterium. The sequence continues at coordinate 10,651 of CALDNF010000119.1, read as the reverse complement.
AAGATAGGTATCCAGCCCCTTGGGCATCTTCTCAAGCCGCTGCCCGAACCCTGCCTTCTCAAGACATTCGGTCACCCGGGCCGGGTCATACTGCTGCGAAGCTGCCACATTCTGTCCCAGCGGCAGGCTGAACAGTTGGAAATCCTGAAACACTACCGAGAAGATATCCATATATTCATTGTAGCGGTATTTGCGGATATCGATGCCGTTGAGAAGGATAACGCCCTCGGTGGGGTCATAGAGGCGGCAGAGCAGCTTGATGAAGGTAGTTTTTCCGCTTCCGTTCATCCCCACGACAGCCAGCCTCTGCCCCACCTGAAAGGTCATGTTCAGGTGGCGCAGGGCATACTGCTCACTTCCCGGATACCGGAAGGACACATCCCGGAACTCCACCTGATACTGCCGGTCGCTCCGCTTTTCGGTGGTCAGGCTGCCCTGATACATCTTGTTGGGCAGGTCAAGGTAATCAAAGATGTTTTTCATGTAGACGCCGTTGATCTCCAGATCAGCCAGCATATTTACCAGCGTCACCACGCCCTGAAACAAATTTGTAGCCGCCCCCAGATACTGTGCCACAGCCCCGACCCCGAAAGCCCCGCCGCAGGCTTTGAGGCAGACGAAGAGATAGACCAGCCCCATAAGCAGGGCCGACACCGAGGACGAAGCCGCCATCAGCAGGCCCATCACGCCCCGGCGAAGCTTGAAGAAGGTGCTGTTCCTGCCATAGACATTGACCATCTGACGGCCAACGACATTCTGATACTGGTTGTAGATGCGGAGGTCCGGGGCATTCTTCGGATTCTCAGGCAGACTCAGCTGAACATTGAACATCCGATTTCCAAATTTACCGGATTCCTGCACCAGCGGCATATACTTTGCGGCTTTTCCGGCCAGAACAGGCGACATGCAGGCCACACCGACCATGACCGCCAGAAACACCAGCACAAACGCCGGATGGTTCAGGAAAGCCAGTTTTTCATCCGTGACCTTTGCAGCAAACAGCCCCCAGGACAGCACCAGACCGCCCAGAATCTGGAACAGTGCAGTCACGATCTTTTCCACCTGTAAGATACAGACCGTGCCGCCTGCGCCGCTCAGATTGGCGTTCTGCATGACCTGGCTGTACATATCGTAGACCTTCTGGCTGTCCTCATCCACATAATCAAGGGACATCTGTTTGTCCATATAGGTCTTATGCTGACGCTTCCAGATATCGTCCGTCTCCACCTCTTTCCAACGGTACGCCACCGAGCGGAAGAAGCTGAGCACCGCCGTGGTGCCCAGGATCCAGAGGACGAGGGTCATCAGCCGATGGATATCCCGCCCCCCGGCCAGTTCCGTTACCAGCTGTGCCGACAGCCAGACCGCTGCATAGGGGCTCAGGGCCGTAAGGGCTGCACTGACAAACGTTGCATAGAAGAACCGGGGTGACAGGTGCCAGAATATTTTCCACTCCCGCAAGGCATAGCGAAGGCCCTGCCGGATCGTGATCTTTTTGTTCTGCTCGTTCATACAGCTTCTTCCTCCCGGTAATATCTGCTCTGCACTTCAAACAATTCGGCATAGCCGCCGCCTTGTTTCAGAAGCTCTTCATGGGTGCCCTCTTCAGCAATTCTGCCCTCCTTTAAGTAAAGGATACGGTCACAAAAACGGGTGGACGCAAGGCGGTGGGAGATGAACAGGCTGGTCCGCCCCTGCGTCATTTCGTTGTATTTCTGATAGATCTCGTTTTCGGCAATAGGGTCAAGGGCCGCTGTGGGCTCATCCAGCACAAGGATGGGAGCATTTTTATACAGGGCCCGGGCCAGCATCAGCCGCTGGGTCTGCCCGCCGGACAGTTCCACGCCGTCCTCATAAACATCCCGGCCCACCTGCGTTTCCGCTCCCTTGGGCAGGCTCTTGATCTTATCAGTCAATCCGGCTTCTTCCAGACAGTGCCAGACCCGGTCCATCTCGATCCCATCCACTGCCTGTGCCACATTCTGGGCTACCGTAGCGGACAGAACAGAAAAATCCTGAAACACTGCCGCAAACAGCTTGTAATAATCCCGGCGGTTATACTGCCGGATGTCCTGTCCATTGAGCAGCACACGTCCTTCGGTGGGGTCAAGGAAACCGCAGAGCAGCTTGACCAGCGTCGTTTTGCCTGCGCCGTTCAGGCCCACGATGGCAAGGTTTTCGCCCGGGCGGATGGTCAGGCTGAGGTGGGAAATGGTGTCTTTTTCTGCTCCCGGATAGCGGTAGGAGACCTCTTCAAGCCGCAGCTCGTAAGGGATATCCATCCGCTTTTCCAGCGGTGTTCCCTCTTCAAACCGGAAGGGCTCCGGGTACTCCAGAAACTCCCGCACCGTGGAGATGTCCAGACACTGTTTGTGCAGGATCGAGAACTTTTCCAAGATGCCCGACACCCACTGGGCAAAGCCGGTTGCTGCACCAAAATAGAGCAAAAATTGTGAGACCGGCAGTCCTTTTTCCAGCGTCAGCCAGATCAGGTAGGCATAGGCCGCACCATTGCGCACCAGCAAAAGGGCAAGGTCGATGAGATTTGCCCAGAGATAAGCCTTTTCCCGCCGGGCCAGAAACCCATGATAAAGCTGCATGGTATCCTTCCAGATATCTTCCACCCACTCCCGCAGGCCGAAGATGCGGATATCCTTGCCATACTGGCGGTCGGTTGCGATCTTCCGGACGTATTGCAGCCTTTTTTCGCAGCGTGCAGCTTCTTCCCGGTGGCGGTAGCTCCACTCGTTGATGTGTCTGGAAGCTGCATAGCTGATGGCTGAGGTCAGGATCACCAGCAGGCAGAGCCCGCCGTTCAGACCAGACAACAGCAGCAGGTAGGCCGCAAAGCCCATAAGGTTAGTAAGGATATCCTGCCAGCTTCCCCAGAATGCTTCCACGGACTCGTTGTTGGTGCTTCCGGCACGATCGGCCTTGGCACTCAGGTCCAGAAACGTTTCATCCAGCAGGTTCGGGTAAGAAGTCGTGGAACGCTTGAAGGCAGAACGCCGCAAAATGTCCATCCGGACCTGCAATTTTCCGAACAGGTCCAGATTGTCCAGATACTTGAACAGGAACGACAGCACCAGCAGAAGCCCTGCAAACCCACCGATGATAACAAGCAGCCGCCCCAGCGGTGCATTTTGTTCCAATTGCGCAATGACCGCCGGGGCAAACAGCAGCTCCACAACGGTCCTGCCCGCCGTGACCGCCGCCAGTGAAAGCCCCACTGTAAAGACCGACCAGTGTTTTCCTCGCCATGCCACGCCCAGCATATAGGCTGTGATCTGCCAGAGGCTGTACTTTGGTCTGAGTGTTTTTTCCCTCTGTTTTTGATTCTTTCCCATTTTGGTTTCCCCTTTCGTATCTCTGAAAGAAAGGATAGCACAAAAAATCGTCCCCGGCACATTTCGGGGACGAAACGCTCAAATCGGGGGATGAACGGCCCGCACATCCGGTTCTGCGGCAGGCCGCTCACACCTGCGGGATCAGAATTTCTGTTGTAAAGGCCCCATCTTCGCTGTTGCGGCTGAGGTAGCCGTCCAGTTTTTCTACAATGGCATCGATGCGGACAAGGCCGAAACCGTGGCCCTCGCCCTTGGTGGTGGCAAAGCGTCCGCCCAGCTTTTTCTGCTTTTTGGCCGCCGTAAAATTGGTGAATGAGATATAGAGCTGGGTGCCCTTCATATCCAGATAGACCCGGATGAGCCGCTGATCCTCCGGCAGCTCTGCGCTGGCGTCCATGGCATTATCAAAGAGGTTGCCGAGGATGCAGCAGAGATCCAGCTCACTCATTTTCAGCTTGACCGGGATATGGGCATCGACCTGCACCGGGATGTTCCGGCTTTTAGCGAGGGAAATTTTGCTGTTGAGGATGGCATCGGCCATGGCGTTTCCAGTCTTGATGGCAAGGTCTACGGTGTTCAGGTCGGTATCCAGCTCATCCAGATAGGCTTTGATTCCTTCCATATCCCCCTGTGCCGCCAGAACTTTCATAGTCTGGATATGACCCCGGTAATCGTGCCGCCAGCCCCGCATCTGGCGGTACATATTATCCACTTCTTTATAATGGGTCTCGATCAGCTCCCGCTGGTAGGCTTCCACTTTTTTATCCAGAAGCTTTGAGAAGAATTTTACTGCCATAAATCCCTCACGTCCTCTCAATGATGGCCCGGTTCAATGCATCGTATCCGCCCCGTGGGAGAGGGAGGACGGTGCCATCCACAAGAAACACCTCTTTGCGGGTCACACGGCGGACCTGACGAAGATTCAGGATCATCCCCCGGCCCACCCGGAAAAAGCTTTCGTCCAGCTGCGATTCAAATTCTAACAAGGAACGCTTGACCGTGTACTCCTCCTTTGCATGGACGGTAACGTAATTCTGCCGCACATCCAGATACCGCACCTCGTAAAGGGGCAGGCGCACCATCTCCCCGGACAGTTCCAGATTCAGACAGCGGGCGTTCCGGCGGCATTTATCCAGCGCACGGTCCATCACTGCAAAAAACTTTTCCCGGCTGACCGGCTTCATCAGGTAGTGGAGAGCCGCTACATCGTAGCCTTCGGCGATGTAATCTGAGTAACCGGTGATGAACACGATTTGCACAGCTTCGTTGTCCTGCCGGATGGTCCGGGCCATGGTGACCCCATCCATCTTCCCCATTTCGATATCAAGAAGTAAAATGTCGTAGTTCTTATCCTCTTCGTAGTGGAAAAGAAACTGCTCTGCCGAGCCAAACTGCTCCACCGAGACACGGATTTCCCGCTCTGCGGCCCACGCCTGCAAAAGTTCCGTCCCATATGCTGCATCCACTGCGCTGTCATCGCAAACCGCCGCACGATACGCCATCCAAGCCTTCCCCCTTCTTCCAAGATCATACATCCAGTATGACATACTCCTGAGCCAAATGCAATCGCCGCCGGAATTTTTGCAGACAAAAGGAGCCGCCCTGCTCCACAACTCAGAACAGGGCGGCTCACATTGTTTTTAGTAGTTCTTGGAAACCAGTTCAAAATAGCTCTGGGGATGGGCGCAGACCGGGCACTTCATGGGGGCGGACTTACCGATGTAAGTATAACCACAGTTCCGGCAACGCCAGACCTGCTGCTCTTCCCGGGCAAAGACCTTGCCATTTTTCAGATTCTCGGCCAGCTGACGGTAACGCTCTTCATGCTCCTTCTCGATGGCTGCCACCATGGTAAAGAGGGCTGCGATCTGGTTGAAGCCCTCTTCCTTGGCTTCCTTTGCCATCCGGGGATACATCTCGGTCCACTCATCATGCTCGCCGCCTGCTGCCATTTCAAGGCAGGTCATAGCGTCGGGCATCGCACCGCCCTGCAGCAGCTTGAACCAGATCTTGGCGTGCTCCTTCTCGTTGCCTGCAGTCTCCTCAAAGATCGCAGCCAGCTGCTCATAGCCTTCCTTCTTTGCAACACTTGCAAAGTAGGTGTACTTGTTCCGTGCCTGACTCTCGCCTGCAAATGCTTCCCACAGGTTTTTCTCGGTCTTGGTGCCTTTCAGTTCCATGGTATACTCTCCTTTTTCAAATGACTTTTCTTTATCGTATGCATCCGCTCCGGATGCTGTGTTCCCTGAGGATATTATACCAGAATCCCAAGTTAAAATCAAGAATAATTCCTATTTATTTTGAGAATTATTCTCAGTTATGCTGTTTCAGTGCACAGATGGCAATGCTCAGTGCGCTCCATGCCGCCTGATACATCAGCACCACCGTCACAGACAGGAAGCCGATGCTGCCCGCATAGGTCAGCAGCACGCCGATGAACAGTGCGAACCAGAGCGAGACCATCTGCACCGTGGTACCGGCGTTCTCGGCGTTCTGGGCTTTTTCGGCTGCACGGAGACCACCGATCAGGCTGACGAAGCCCTTGCTGTGGATCATGCAGCAGATTCCATCTTTCGGTTCTGTCTGGGTCGAAGCTGCCAGCGCATCGCACTGCTCCTGATCCAGCAGGGTGACCATGCCCTCCGGCAGGTGATAGGCCTCGGAGATATGCCGTGCGGTCAGGCTGGGGTCCATACAGGAGACCAGCAGCCGGATATTCTCTCGCTGCAGCACATCCAACCCACGGGCAGCGTTCCGTCCGCCCACATAGCGGAGGACGAACATGGCGTGGAGGCTGCCCGCCACGGCCAGATACAAAATTTGCAGCGTACCGTTCTTGGAGTGCTCGTTCTCGTACTCCATCTCGGGCAGGGTCACACCCTCGCTCTCAAGATATGTACGGTTGCCGATGAGGATGCGGTTGTTATCGCACCAGGCAGCAAAGCCGAGGCCCCGGTGGACCTCCAGATCTTTTACGGGGTAGAGGATGTCGGTGCGGTCCTCCACGATCTGCCGGAACAGTCCCCGCAGGGTGCCGCAGCTCTGGTTGAGGACGCTTGCAGTGTACAGAATGGCTCGGTCGATCCGCCCACCCTTGAAGATGCGGATATCTTCCAGACTCACACTATCGGAGGTGAAAAGGTCGTCGGAGTCCACCTGCACGGTATCCACGCCGCCCAGCTCTTCAATCGCCGCCCAGCCGGGCACGACGGCTCCCACCGTCTCTGCCGACCGCTGCAGCTGCAGAGCTGCAAGGCCTGCGACCAACGTAGAGGACAGGGGTGCACCCAGACAGAGCAGGGCCGTGGAGGCCGCAGCCATGCCGTTGAGTCCGCCGCCAAAGAGCAGGAATACCAGTCCGCTCAGCACCGCAGCACCCAGCAGAAGATACGAGTTCTTCTGGGCACGGCGTTCGCTGGCACGGGTGCTGAAGCTCAGGTCCAAAAAGACGTCGCTCCAATTCACCGGCTGGCTCAGCAAAATCCACGGGTCCTGCTGGTCCAGGCTCTTCGCAAGGGTGCGCAGCAGGTCTTTGTCCCGTACACGGAACGCCCCCTGATGTTCCGGTTCCCGCTGCGCCAGCTCATAGCCGCCGCAGATCGCAGCCAGCATGACCCGGCTGCCTACCAGCGCAAGGCAGAGCCCCAACGCTGCAATGCCGGACAGAAGGGTAAAACTGGATGCCTGATACTTTCCTGCGTTGATCAGTGCGACCGCCGCTTCCAGCAGTGCACCGCAGGCTGCAAGAGCCGGCATGGTGTCTGCACTGGGCTTTGCATCCTTTTTCAGGCCGGAAAGGCCATCCCGAAGGACCGGATAGCCCACCGCCATAGCGGCGGCAAGGAAGAGCAGATTGGCCGCATAGAACGCCGCCGGAGCAACCGTCGGGTCCAGCGATGCCATCGGTGCCAGCAATCCTTCCGACACCAGACCAAAATGGAGCAGCACAAGAGCCAGGATCCCGCTGAGCACGCACCGCAGGGTCAGCTCTGCTCCCATCTTATGGAGCCGCTCTCCCACCTGTTCGGGCGTTTCGGGGCCTTCGTCCACTTCTGCCGCTTCTGTTTTCTCCTGAGACGGCTCTTCCTCTGCGGATTTTTCCGGTTCTGCCGGTGCAGCTTTCTCCGGAGCTTCTGCCGGGGTCGGAGCTGCGGCTTCCGCCTCCTCATCCAGAGCAATAAGAGGCAGGCTCATGCTGTCATCCTTGCCGGGAGCTGTCGTGCGGACCGGAGCCTGCACCTCATCCTCGGCCTGTCCAAAAAAGCGGAACGCCGGTTCCTCAGTGGTCTCGGGCTCTGCTTCCGGTTCGGGCATCGCCGCCACATCCTCGGCAAATACGGCCTTGGGCAGGGGGGGCTTGGGTTCCGCTGGAATTTCCGGTGCCGGGGCGGGCTGAGGTTCCGGAATGACTTCCGGCTGTTTTGCAGGTTCCGGCTCTTCGGGGCGGCTGCTCATATGGTAGAGCATCGCCTTGAGCTCCTGCATTTCCTGATGTTCTTTTTCTTCCTGCGGCAGCGGCGTGCGGGGCTCCGGGCTGAGCGGCACGGCTTTTTCCTGCTTTTCAGCCTTCTCCGGTTTCGGCGATTCCTCTGCTTTTGCCTGCTCATCCATTTTTTCCGGCTCTTCCACCGGCTCCGGTTCTTCCGGGGTCAGGGACATATCAAAATCTGCCTCGTCGTTTTCTGAACCCTCCGGAGCTTCAGCCGAGGGCGTCTCCGGGGTATTGAACGCATCCCATTCCTCTGCCGGGACGGCCAGTTCCAGCCCGGCCTGCGGCTCATTTTCTTCTCCGCCCAGCCGAATCTCACCGGTAGGCATCTCCACGGGAGCCTCTTCCTGTTTTTCCTCCGGCTTGTCCCTGCGAAACAGCTTTCCAAACAGACCTTTGGGCTGTTCTTTGCTCTGTTCCTGTTCCATCCGGCGGTTCATCTCTTCCGGAACCTGCGCTACGCTGGTGCTGAAGAAGGTCCGGAACTTTTCATCCGGGGTCAGTTCACCCTGCGTATGCAGTCGCTTATCATCTTTCGGCATCCTTGTCCCTCCCTGTTTCTTTGCGGCAGAGCTCTGCTTCTGTTACTGTTCTGCGGCCCGCTGGGTCTGGATCTCATACAGGATAATGCCTGCTGCCACCGAAACGTTGAAACTGTCCACGCCGGTGCCCTGTGCTGCCATGTCCAGCCGCACCACACCGTCACAGAGTTTTTTGACCAGCTGCGACACGCCGCTGCCCTCACTGCCCATCACCAGCGCAATGGGGCCGGTGAGGTTGTTTTTCCGCAGGGGCACGCCGTCCATATCGGCACAGTAGACAAAAACGCCCTGCTCCTTGAGGCGGCGGATAGTCTCACCAATATTGGCCACCCGTGCCACCGGCAGACGCTCCGCTGCACCTGCACTGGACTTGATGACGGTGGGGGTCACCGATGCACCGCCCCGCTTGGGGATGACGATGCCATGTGCGCCGCAGAGCAATGCACTCCGCATCACTGCGCCCAGATTGTGGGGGTCCTCAATGCCGTCGCTCAGGACGATGAACGGGGGTTCTCCCCTTTCCTTTGCGATGTTCAGCAGGTCTTCCACGGTGGCATATTCAATTTCGCTGGCAAATGCCGCCACACCCTGATGGCTCTCGGTGCCGGTCATCAGCCGCAGCTTGTTGGGATTGACCCGCTTGACTGCCGCACCGGCTTCCTTGGCCATGGCGGTATAATAAGCTGCCACCGCCGGAGCCATTCCCTCTGCAATGAGAACCGTATCCACGCCCGACCCGCTCTTGAGCAGCTCTGTCACCGGGTTCTTGCCGTAAACAAGGCTTTCATTTTTCGGCTGCTCCTCAGCGGTGCGGCGAGGCCGGCGAGGCATCTTTTTTTCTTCCATTCTGGTGTACTCCTTCCATTCTATGGCAAAACGCATCTGCGCTCTTATTCGGTTGGTTTCGACAAAAGACATTAAATCATTTTAAAGTATAGCATAAGCCGACTTTCTTTGCCATAGACGAAGGCGTTTTTCTTGCCGGAATTCCGATAAAATCCTCGTTTTGTGCCCCTGTGGGGTTTATGTTGCCCCCGGTTTTCCCTCTTATCCGTCTGTTTTACCAGCAGCGAAAGTTTTCCACAAAAATGCCGTATACAACCCGTAAAGAGCCCTTCTTTTTTCCACAAGTTGAAAACTCGGTGGATAAAGTTCAAAAGTTCAGTTTTTACGCCTGTTTTTTCGGTGGAATTCCACCGTTTCCACGAAGTTTTCAACACACATGCCTCGACAGAAGATTTTACCGGCATACATTTTGTAATTTTCAAGTCAGAATTATGACAATATTTTGAAGTTCCAAACAAAAAGTTTTGCCTTTTTCTCCAATATCATTTTGACGAATGTGGATTTGTGTTGAAAACTTCATCTTTCCTTCCGTTCCCCCGATGCGGAATGGATGTTGCACTACCGGATATAAATGTTGCAAACCGGTCTGCTTCCTTATCGGTTTTCTTGTATACATATCGGTTTGTCCCCAAAAACGCCCGCTTTGGATTGATTTTAAGCCCTGTTTGGGGTATACTATCCCTGTAAGATTGTTAAGCCATGCGCAAAGTTGTGCAGGCAGCGATCACAACCCCAAAAATTGTGGAGGTAATGAAATATGTTGGTAAATGCAACCGAAATGCTTCTGAAGGCTCGTGACGGCCACTATGGTGTGCCTCAGTTCAACATCAATAATCTGGAGTGGACCAAAGCTGTTCTGACTGCCTGCGAGGAAATGAAGAGCCCCGTTATTCTGGGTGTTTCTGAGGGTGCCGGCAAGTACATGACCGGTTTCAAGACCGTAGCTGCTATGGTCAGCGCAATGGTCGATTCCATGGGCATCACCGTTCCGGTGGCCCTGCATCTGGATCACGGCACCTACGAGGGCTGCAAGGCCTGTGTTGAGGCCGGTTTCTCTTCCATCATGTTTGACGGCAGCCACTACTCCATCGAGGAGAATGTCGCCAAGACCAAGGAGCTGGTCGAGCTGGCACACTCCAAGGGCCTGAGCATCGAGGCTGAGGTCGGTTCCATCGGCGGCGTCGAGGACGGCGTTGTGGGCGCAGGCGAGATCGCTGATCCCGAGGAGTGCGCAAAGATCGCTGCTCTGGGCATTGACTTCCTGGCAGCCGGCATTGGCAACATCCATGGCGTTTACCCCGCAAACTGGAAGGGTCTGGACTTCGAGGCTCTGGACCGCATTCACAAGGCCACCAACAACATTCCTCTGGTCCTGCATGGCGGCACCGGCATCCCCGACGAGATGATCGCAAAGGCCATCAGCCTGG
>CALDNF010000118.1 GCA_937917475.1 uncultured Faecalibacterium sp. | reverse complement strand
GGCAAAGCTGGTCAGCGCAAAGACCGGCGATACCCTCTGCGATGCTTCCCGTGTGGTCAGGATGCCTGCACCTGTCTTCCCGTTGCCCAGCCTGTTCATGGCCGTTACTGTGGCCAAAAAGGGCGATGAGAGCAAGATCAGCAGTGCGCTGGCCCGCCTGATGGAAGAGGACCCCACCCTGAGCTATCAGAACAACGCTGAGACCCATCAGCAGATCATCGGCGGTCTGGGCGAGCAGCATCTGGATGTGGTCAAGGCCAAACTGAAGAATAAGTTCGGTGTGGAGATCGGCCTTGAGGCACCCCGCATTGCCTATCGTGAATCGATCCGCAAAGCCTGCCAGAAGCAGGGCCGCCATAAGAAGCAGACCGGCGGCCACGGCCAGTTTGGTGATGTCATCATCAACTTTGAGCCCTGCGACAACGAGCAGGTGGTCTTTGAGGAAAAGGTCTTTGGCGGCAGCGTTCCCAAGAACTTCTTCCCCGCTGTCGAAAAGGGCGTCCGCCTTGCCGCCGAAAAGGGTGTGCTGGCCGGTTACCCGGTGGTGGGCCTGAAAGCTACCCTGCTGGATGGCAGCTACCACCCGGTGGACAGCTCCGAAATGGCCTTCATCATGGCGGCAAAGATCGCCTATAAGGCCGCAATGCCTGAGGCGGGCCCCGTGATTCTGGAGCCCATCCACACCCTGAAAGCCCATGTGCCCAACGACAACACCGGTGATATCATGGGCGATGTGACCAAGCGTCGGGGCCGTGTGCTGGGCATGGAGCCCGACGAGGACGGCCTGCAGACCATCATTGCTGAAGTGCCTCTGGCAGAGCTGAGCAATTTCACCACCTTCATCCGCCAGACCACGCAGGGCCGGGGCTGGTTTACCACCGAGTTTGCCCGCTATGAGATCCTGCCCGAAAATCTGGTGCCCGCTGTGGTCGAACAGGCCAAGAAGCTGGGCAATCTGGATGATTCTGCGGATGATTGACGGCTGACCGCAAGGCCCGGCATTCTGCGATACAAATAACCCAAGCGTTCTGCTCAGTGCTGCCCGATATGCCAAGGGCTCATCCCTCCGGGAGAGCTGGCATTGCGGAGCAATGACTGAGAGGGCATGACATCTTCAAGGCCCCGCCGGCTATTCCCTCTGTCGGCGGGGCCTTTTTGCGTCCGATTGAATTTGATAGTGTTCTACCGGGACACGCTGACTCTATGGCGGCAAAACGAAACTGCTGCATGGAAGAAAAAGAAGTTTTTTCACCGTTGAACGGTTCTTTCATTGACAAGGCCGCTGCTTGCTATTATAATGGTGTAGTCAAAATGGCATCCGTGTGCGGTTTTATCGCAAAAGACGAACCGTGCTCAACAAATAGACAAGGAGAGATTCCCAAAATGGCACAAGAAATCAAGATGTCCGCTGCTGGCCTGAAGGCAATGCAGGATGAACTGGAATACCTCAAAACCGTCCGCCGCAAAGAGCTGGCAGAAGAGATCAAGGAAGCCCGCAGCCACGGCGACCTGTCCGAGAACAGCGAGTACGACGAGGCAAAGAACACTCAGGGTCTGGTGGAAAACCGGATCACCGAGCTGGAGCAGATGGTCAAGAACGCTGTCGTCATCGACGAGAGCGAGCTGAGCGTTGAGAGCGTTGCTGTCGGCACTCACGTCACCATTAAGATGACCGATGACGACGAGACCGAGGAGTATGATATCGTGGGCCGCACCGAGGCTGACCCCCTGAACGGCAAGATCAGCGATGAGAGCCCTGTGGGCCACGCTCTGCTGGGCAAGGCTGTGGGCGGTAAAGCAGAAGTTCTGCTGCCTTCCGGCCACACCGTTGAGTATCAGGTGCTGGCCATCACCCACGCTAAGAACTAAAGAGAACCGGAGGAACCAATGGAAGAGCAAAAGAAGAACCCGGCGGCGGGTCTGACCGAGAGCGAGCAGGTGCAGGTGCGCCGCCAGAAGCTGGCAGACCTGCAGGCCGCAGGTCAGGATCCCTTTACCCTGACCAAGTACCCGCAGGATGCTTATTCTGCGGACTTGAAGAAAGAGTTTGCTGAGCTGCCCAATGAGACGGATTCCGGTAAGAAAGTGGCTCTGGCCGGCCGTATGATGTCCAAACGTGTTATGGGCAAGGCCAGCTTTGCCCACCTGCGGGACGATAAGGGCGATATCCAGCTCTACGTCCGCCGTGACGAGCTGGGCGATGGGCCTTATGCAGCTTTCAAGAAACTGGATGTGGGCGATATCATTGGCGTCAAGGGTGAGGTGTTCC
>CALDNF010000117.1 GCA_937917475.1 uncultured Faecalibacterium sp. | reverse complement strand
ATCCTTGAGGACGAAGGCGGCGTGGTAGATCTTATCCAGAGTCAGCATGACGATATCCTATCCTTTTCTCTTTTTGACAAATTTCGTGTTGCAAATTAGTATAGAGTACCAAAATTGATTTGTCAAATGAATTCCGTTCAAGCGTTGCGGCTGAGAGGATACCGGAATACAACCCGAAAAAAGAGCTGCCGCTTTTTAGGCGGCAGCTCGTGAGATATGAAGTTACTGAGCCGTATCCTTGGGGTCGGTGAGCAGCTCTTTGATGCTGGGCACCACACCGCCGAGGTTCTGCAGCTCGGAGGGGATGATGATCTTGGTGGCCTTGCCGTTGGCGACCTTGGCCAGAGCCTCAAGGCTCCGCAGGGCCAGAACTTTGTCGTTGGGCATGGCCTCATTCAGCAGCCGGATGGCATCGGCGTTGGCCTTCTGCACGGCCAGAATGGCCTGTGCCTCGCCCTCGGCCTCGAGGATGCGCTGCTGCTTGACGGCATCAGCCCGCAGGATGGCGGCCTCCTTTTCGCCCTCGGCGGCGGTGATGGCGGCCTGCTTCTCACCGTCAGCCTTCAGGATGACCGCACGCTTTTCACGCTCGGCCTTCATCTGCTTTTCCATGGCTTCCTGAATCTCCCGGGGCGGGATGATGTTCTTGACTTCTACACGGTTGACCTTGATGCCCCATTTGTCGGTGGCTTCGTCCAGAATGGCCGTGATCTTGCCGTTGATAACATCCCGGCTGGTGAGGGTGTGGTCCAGTTCCATCTCGCCGATGATGTTCCGCAGGGTGGTGGCGGACAGGCTCTCAATGGCGGCGATGGGCTGGTTCACGCCGTAGGTGTAGAGCTTGGCATCCATGACCTGAAAGAATACCACGGTGTCGATCTGCATGGTGACGTTATCCCGGGTAATGACAGGCTGAGGGGGAAAGTCTGCCACCTGTTCCTTCAGGCTGACCTTCTTGGCCACCCGCTCAATGAAAGGGATCTTGACGTGCAGACCGGCTGACCATGTGTCGGAGTAGCTGCCCAGCCGCTCGATGACGTAGACCATGGACTGGGGCACGATGACGATGTTGGTGATGACGATGAGCAATACCACAAAGACCAGCGCAAGGATAACAAAGAACATGATCATAGTTACGCTCCTTTTTAATGGGTGATGGGTTCGGTGCGGATGGGCTCAACGATGAGCAGGGTGCTGTGGATCTCGGTGATGCGGCAGCTCTGGCCGGGTTCCAGCCGGTCGCCGGGGGTGGCGCAGCGGGCGTTCCAGTCCACGCCGTCCAGCCGCACCCGGCCGGTGGCTTCGGCGGTAACGACGGTGAGGACTGTGGCTTCCCGCCCGATGTTCCGGTCGCCATTGGTGGCGGTGTGCTGCCTGCGCAGCCGGTTCGCCAGAGGACGGAACGCCAGCAGACAGACCGTGCTGACCAGAATGAAAACCAACGCCTGAACCCGGAACGAGCCCGAGGCCAGACAGCTGAGCAGGGCGGCCGCACTTCCGATGGCAAACCAGATGGAGGTCATATTGAAGGTCATACCTTCCAGAATCAGAAAACCGACGGCTGCGATCAGCCAGAAAATAGGATCAATGGACATCTGAAATACCTCCTTCGGGGTTGATGGCTCTATTATAAAGCATCCACCGGGGGGAAGGTCAAGTTCCCGCAGTTAAAATGTTGCACAGGTTACGAAATTCCGTCATTTATAGTCGTAATAGCTGTGATTGGGGTTATGACCCACCTCTTCCACCACGATGGTGAAGCCCATGGGGTTCACCTCGGTGTGCTTGCCGCTGGCAAGAGGCTCTACAATAATATGCTCGGTGCGGTTGATGATGATCTCTGCCGTCTCGGCCCGGCCAATGCGCTGATAGTGCAACACGCCGTCCTCAGCCCGCAGTACCCGGAGGGCACCGGTCTCAAAGGCTTCGCAGGTATGGCGCAGCTCAGCCAGCTGGGCCAGCACCGGGCGCAGACGCTGCTCGTGGGTATCCCACCGGTAGAAGGCACGGTTGAAGGGATCCCGGTAGCCCTGCATCCCGATCTCGTCGCCGTAGTACAGGCAGGGCACGCCGGGCAGGGTGTAGATGATGGCATAGGCCATCTTGAGCCGGAGCATCCCTTCTTCGTAGGCTTCGCCGGTGACGCAGCGGCCGCTCTGCCACTCCCGGCCCCGGCCGTTGGCGGGTTCGTCAGCAATGACGGTGAGGGCACGCTCGGTGTCATGGGTGGACAGGAAGTTCAGGGCTGTGTCCAGAGCCGGAGCAGGGTAGTGCTCGCAGATCTGCATGATCTCTTCCATGGCCTGCTGTGCGGGCTTACCATTGACGAAATCCAGCACAGCGTTCTTGAAGGGATAGTTCATCACGCTGTCCAGCCCCTTGCCCAGCAGGTAGCTGCGGCGGTGGCCGAAGCCGAACTTGGTGGTGGCATCCTCCCAGACTTCGCCCAGCAGGAACTTGTCAGGGCCCACCCGCTTGACGGCAGTGCGCACTTTTTCAATGAAGCTGTCGGGCAGTTCGTCGGCCACATCCAGCCGGAAGCCGGCAGCACCCCGGCGGAGCCATGTGTCGATGACGCCGCCCTCGCCGGTGATAAAGTCCACATAAGAGGGGGTCTCTTCATTGACCTCGGGCAGGGTCTCGAAGCCCCACCAGCTGCGGTAGCCGCCTTTGAACTGCGGCCCGAACTCGTACCAGCTGCGGTAGGGGGAATTCACATCCCGGTAGGCACCGCCCTCGCCGTAGCGGCCTTCCCGGTTGAAGTACCGGCTGTCTGACCCGGTGTGGCTGAACACGCCGTCCAGCACGATGCCGATGCCGTACTTTTTGGCCTCTTTGCAGAGGGTCTCAAAGTCCTCGTTGGTGCCCAGCAGCGGGTCCACGTTGAGGTAATCGGCGGTGTTGTACCGGTGGTTGGAATGGGCCTCAAAGATGGGGTTGAGGTAGAGGTAGTCCACCCCCATCTCCTTTAAATAAGGTAATTTATACTGGATGCCCTTGAGGTCGCCGCCGAAGTAATCCTCGTTCAGGTGGCCGCCGGTCTCGTTGGGCTGCCAGAAGGGCTCAGCGTGCTTGTCGGCCTGATAGAGCCGGTCCGGGAAGGGCATGGGCTTGTTCTCCACTCCTTCGCAGAAGCGGTCAGGGAAGATCTGGTAGAACACTTTGCCTTTGATATTGGAAGGCGTTTCAAAATCCGGCTCGTAGACGGTCAGCTGCCAGCTCTGGCCGTCCTGCCAGCTGACGACACCGCAGTTGTCCGGTCCCCGGACGATGCGGCGGAAATCGGTGTAGAGATCAAAATAATAAAAATACAGGCCCACATCCCCGGGGGTGATCTCCACCGAGAAGTGATTCTGATGAGGGGTCTGGCCCTCAAAGTTCATCCGGTAGTGCACAGGGACATCGTATTTGCCCTCTTTCTGGAGGACAAGGTGAGGGTCTACATAGCCCAGCTCCTCAGGCACACAGAGGGTGAGACGGACCGTCTGCCCGGCACGCACAGCACCAAAAGGCTGCTTGAAGGCGGGGTCATAGCTGTTGAACAGACAAGACAAGATGGGTCGTTCCTTTCTCAAAAAAAGCCCCGGGGCATTTCCGCAGCCCGGGGCTTTTGCTTTTAAAAATATCAGCTCAGTTTATTTATTGCAGCCGGGAACCACCGGGGCATACCAGATGTCACGGGCGTAATCCAGAACAGCACGGTCTGCGCTGAAGATGCCGCTGTTGGCGATGTTCTTCAGGCTCATCTCAGCCCACTTCTCACGGTCGGCATACAGACGCTGCAGGTCGGCCTGAGCACGGCGGTAATCCTTGAAGTCGGCCATGACCATATAAGGATCGCTGGTGCGCAGGTTTTCGGTGACCTCGTGGAAGTTCTCGCCGTTCCAGCCCCGCTCCAGGAAGTTCAGAGCGGCATTGGCCACATCATCACCCATGATGAAGGCGTTGGGGTGGTAGCCCACCTGCTTGAGGTTGTTGACCTCGGGGGTCAGCATACCGAAGATCAGCTCATTCTCCTTGCCGGCGGCATCGGCGATCTCGACGTTTGCACCGTCCAGAGTGCCCAGAGTGATGGCACCGTTCAGCATGAACTTCATGTTGCCGGTACCGGAAGCCTCGGTGCCTGCCAGAG
>CALDNF010000116.1 GCA_937917475.1 uncultured Faecalibacterium sp. | reverse complement strand
GCCTGCATCCCCGAGGGCTTCAAGGCCATGGTCAGCCCCATGCTGATCCTGACCCTCGCCTGGACCCTGTCGGGCATGACCGCCCTGCTGGGCGCAAAGTATTATGTGGCTGACCTGCTGGGCGGTTCTGCGGCTGCACTGCAATATATGCTGCCGGTCATCATCTTCCTGGTGGCCGTGGGTCTGGCCTTTGCTACCGGCACTTCCTGGGGCACCTTCTCCATCCTCATCCCCATTGTCTGCCACGCCTTCCCGCAGGGTGAGATGCTAGTCATCTCCATTGCAGCCTGCCTGTCCGGCGCAGTCTGCGGCGACCACTGCTCACCCATCTCCGATACCACCATCATGGCTTCGGCCGGTGCCCATTGCAGCCACGTGAATCATGTCTCCACCCAGCTGCCCTATGCCATGACTGCGGCCGCCATCTCGGCGGTATGTTACGTCATCACCGGCATTGCACAGGCTTTTCTGGGCGAGAACGCCAGCCTGCT
Source organism: uncultured Faecalibacterium sp. (assembly GCA_937917475.1). GTDB lineage: Bacteria > Bacillota > Clostridia > Oscillospirales > Ruminococcaceae > Faecalibacterium. The sequence goes on along the minus strand of CALDNF010000116.1, from coordinate 3,697 downwards.
GACCTCGCTGGTGCTGCTGGGCGTTGCCATTGTGCTGGAACTGGTGGTGCTCAGCGTCATCCGCAGCCGGGTGGCCCACGGCAAAAAGGCCGTTCATTCCTGATGGTTTTTGATCTTAGCCTCTTTTTTCCTTTTCGTTTGGCAAAAAACATGGTATACTAAAGGAAATTGAGTTATCCGGAGGAATCATCATGCTCGAAAAAGCGTTCAACGACGTATATACCAAATTCAAGCTGCATTTCTATCAGAACGTGTTCCAGCGGTTCGCCACCCGGGAAGCCACCCTGACCACCGTGGAATCCTTCTGCATGGAGGGCATCATGGCCATGGGTGAGCCCACCATCGCCGAGTTTTCCCGGATGATGCACATCTCCACCCCCAATGCAGCTTATAAGATCGGCAGTCTGGTCCGGAAGGGCTATGTGGAAAAGATCCAGTCCACCGTAGACCGCCGGGAGTACCATCTTCGCCCCACCCAGAAGTACATTGATTACTACAGCATCAGCTACGCCTACCTCCACACCGTCATCGAGCGGGTGCGGAAACGCTTCCCGGAAGAGGACACCGCAAAGCTGGAGGAGATGCTGACCATCATCAGCAACGAGCTGATGCCGGAGCTGGACCTGCTGCCCGCCGACCCTGAAAAAGCGGCTGTTTTGCAGCGGGAAGCAGAAATGGCCGAAGCCGAAAAGAACCAATAACCGCAAATGCACAAAAGGCTCTGAGTGCCTGCCGGATGGGCAGGGCTCAGAGCCTTTTGTGTTGCAGAATAAAGTAAAGGAATGAAAAGAAGGAATGGTATAGGCGTTATTCAGCGGAGAACTCCTCCACCAGATGGATGAGCTGCCGCACCGGCTGTTTGAGATGGGCGTCGTTCTTGTAGGCAGCTACAAGATCCCAGAGCTCCGGTTTCTCCCCGAAGGAGAACACGTTGATGTCTTTGGCACACTCGTGCTCACCGATGTGATAGCTGCTGGCAAAGGCCACACCGTACTGCCGGGCCACAAGAGCCAGAGCCGTATCGATGGTGCTCAGCTCCACCACACGGGGTGCGATCTGGTATTTTTCCAGAATGGCGGCGGCGAACTGGCCCAGCCGCATATTCTTTTTCAGGGTCAGGAAGCAGTCGTTTTCCAGATCCTTCAGGTCGATCCACGGGAACTTCCGGCCCGGCTCCATCGTGGCAAGGAGCTCGTAATTGCCCTTTTGGGGAGTGCAGATCACCAGCTCCTCCCGGCTGAGCAGCTCACAGGTGTATTTCTTCTGCTCCAGCCGGGTCTGTTCCAGCAGGGTGAAGAAGGCCACCTCAATGGTTCCGTCCAAAAGGTATCGTTCCAGCGTATCTACATCTTCCTCGTAGACCTGCAGCTCGTAATCCGGAAAGTACTCCCGGAACCGGGGCAGAACATGGGGCAGAACCGTGTGGCCCCGGCCCGGGGTGATGCCCATGGCAATGACGCCCCGGTTGGTCTGAATGAGGGAACGGAGGTCAGCATCGAACTGCTGCTGAAGCCGCAGGATCTTCCGGGCAGTGTCCAGATAGAGCTCTCCTGCCGGAGTGGGCAGGTACTGACGGTTCTTCCGCTCAAAGAGAGGGGTGCCCAGCTCGCTTTCCAGTTTGACAAGGAACCGGCTCAACGCCGGCTGCGAGATGAAGAGCCGTTCCGCCGCTTTGGAGAGATTCTTCTCCTGCGCAATGACGATGACATATTCCATTTCCCGGTGTTCCATCCCGAGTCCGTCCTTTCCGGCAGCGTTCCGGGCTGCACGCCTCTATTATAGCAGAGGAAGCACGGTACGGACAGCAGCCCGCAGAACTTTTTTCTCGTCCTCGATCTGCATCGAGTTGATGGCCACCACGGCATTCTTGTGGGGCAGTACGATGCAATACTGGCCGTACTTGCCGTCGGCACGGAATGCACCGTCCGGCATGGTCCAGAAGAGGTAGCCGTAATGGCGGCCGATCTCGTCATCGCCCTGATCGGAGATGATCTGGGGGCTGCCTGCTTCCACCGTCCACTGGGCGGGGATCAGCTGTCTACCGTTCCACTGTCCCTTTTGCAGGTAGAGCAGACCCAACTTTGCGAACTCAGAGACATTCAGCTGCAAGCCGCCTGCACCGAAGGTGTTGCCCAGCGGGTCCTTCTCGTCCACCGGCCGCTCAATGCCCAGCGGCTCGAACAGACGGGGCATCAGGTAGTCGATGAGAGAGCCGCCGGTCTTGCGCTGGATCAGGATGCCCAGCAGGTAGGGGCCGGCGTTGTTGTACTGGAATACAGTGCCCGGCTCATGGACCACATTGGCACGAAGAACGAACTTCACCCAGTCCTTTTCCACCATCTTGGGCCGCATGGCACCCATCAGCATGGGGCTCTCAAACCCCATGGACATGGTGATGAGGTGGCGCAGCTTCATCTTTTTCAGGTTCTCGGAGGGGTTTTCCGGGGCATCGGCGGCAAAGTGATCCAGCACATAGTCGTCCAGCGTGAACAGTCCCTCCTGAATGGCAAAGGCACAGGCCGTAGAGGTAAAGCTCTTGGTGCCGGAATACTGATTCTGCCGCTCTTCGGGGCCGGGCTGATAGCTGGCCACAAGCTCACCGTCCTGATACACACGCATCCCCCGGACGGCCAGCTGCTCCTGTTGGACAGTGGAAATAAATGAGGTAAGATCAAGCGATTTCATAACAGCTTCTCCTGTAGTTCAGACAATTTAGAAGGGGATGATGCCGGTGACGACCACGAAGGCCAGCATACCCAGAGCCAGCACGAAGGCCCACTTGTAGGAGAAGGCAATGTGCTCTTTCAGCTCCACGTTGGTCAGGCCAAGGCCCATATAGGTAGCGGCGGTCATGGGCATAATGTAGATGGCCGGGCCAAAGGTGATGAGGAAGGCTGCGCCCACAGCAGCGGCGGGGATGCCGTAAGCAGAAACGATCTGGTTGACGATGGGCAGGATGCCGTAGGTCAGAGCGTCGCCGTGGACCACCATGCTCAGGGGGCTGTTGATGGCAGCGAACAGGATGTGCAGGTGAGGAGCCATGCTTTCCGGCATTGCGGACAGGACCATCTGGGTCATGGCATCCAGCATGGGGCTCTTGCCCATGATGCCGATCAGAACGCCGGAAGCCAGAGCGGTGAAGGCCATGGTCAGCGCATCCGTGGCATGGGCCTTGATCCGCTCCATCTGCATCTTCTGGGAAGGATAGTTGACCATCAGGCCGATGGCAAGGGCCACCATGAAGGTGATATGGGTGGCAACTTTGGTCAGGGTGAGCATCAGGACCACCGCCACGATGAGGGCGATGTTGAACCAGAACAGCTTGGGACGGTGCAGCTCATTTTCGGCCTTGATCTCGGCCAGAGTCTCCTCTGCGGTGGTGTCCACCACAACGCCTGCGCCGCGCTTCTTCTCCATCTTGGCAAAGATGACGCAGAAGCCCAGGATCATCAGCAGACCGAAAGCCTGTGCGGGGATGCAGTATTTCCAGATGTCTGCGGTGCTCACTTCCAGAGCGGCAGCGGTACGGCCGCAGGGGCCGCCCCAGGGCACGATGTTCATGACGCCCATGGTCAGGGTGGTGATGCACAGCAGGGTGATGGGACGGACATTCATCTTCTTGTAGATGGGCAGCAGCGGGGGGATGGCGATGAGCAGGGTGGTGGCACCGGAGCCGTCCAGGTGGCCGATGAAGGCG
>CALDNF010000115.1 GCA_937917475.1 uncultured Faecalibacterium sp. | reverse complement strand
TCAGCACGGTCTTGCCGACGCCTGCGCCGCCGAACAGACCGATCTTGCCGCCCTTTGCGTAAGGAGCCAGCAGGTCGATGACCTTGATGCCGGTCTCCAGAATTTCAGTTGCAGGTTTCTGCTCAGCAAAGCTGGGGGCTTTGCGGTGGATGGGCCAGTGGGGCACATCGTCCACCGGGCCCTTGCCGTCAATGGGGCGGCCCAGCGGGTCGAACATACGGCCCAGCGTTGCCTCACCCACCGGAGCGGTCAGGCCGTGGCCGGTAGCGGTCACGGTCATCCCCTTGCCCAAACCTTCGCTGGCAGAAAGCATGATGCAGCGTACCGTGCTCTCGTTGACGTGCTGCGCCACCTCCATGGTGCGCTCGGTGCCCTCTGCGGTCACCGTCAACGCCTCCTGAAGGGCCGGCAGCTTGCCATCGGTGAACTTCACGTCCACCACGGGGCCTGCTACGCGAATAATAGTTCCCTGTATCATACGTTTGCCTCTTAAACTAAATCGTGTTTACTCTTGTGTCTGCACTGCCGCTGCGCCGCCGATGATCTCGGTGATCTCCTGCGTAATGGAGCCCTGCCGGGTACGGTTGTACTCCAATTGCAGATCACGGATCATATCATTGGCACTCTTGGTGGCGGAATCCATAGCGGTCATCCGGGCACTCTGCTCAGCGCAGTAGCTCTCGGTCATGGCACCAAAGATCATGCCATGCATATAGATGGGAGCCGTCCGCTCAAACACCGTCCATGCATCCGGGAACATCTCCACCTCACCCCGGGGGTCACCCAGACCCTTGGGGGCAGGCTGCAGATGGGCACGGTCCAGCGGCAGCAGCCGCTCCATGACCGGTTCACTGGTCAGGGCATTCTGGATCTTGGTATAAACAATGTAGATCTCATCCAGCTTGCCGGACTTGAAATCGTCGATTGCGTCCACCGTGATGTCACGAGCTCTCTGCAAAGTCGGAGCAGTTGCGCCGTACTGGAACTCCTCCACCAGACGAGGGTCCTTGTGGAGCAGGGCACGGTAGCCCACCTGACCAATGACATAGAACCGGTCATTTGCATCTGCGTGTTCTCTCAGAAACTTGAGCAGGTTCTGATTATACGCACCTGCCATGCCCTTATCCGCAGTCAGCACAATATACGCCCGTTTCGGGTTTTGGATGTTCTTCTCATGGAAGAACGGATGCACCGGCTCATCGGGCAGATGGGGCACCACCCGGGAGATGGTATCCCGCATCCGGCTGAAATACGGCTGAACGTTCTGATAATTCTGACGGGCCTTCCGCAGCTTGGACGAGGAGATCAGATACATGGCATTGGTGATCTTCTGGGTATCCTGAATACTCTCGATCCGCTCTTTCAGCAGTTTACTGGACGCCATGGCTGTCGCCTCCCGCATATGCTTTCCAGGCGTTCAGGATGACGTCCACCTGCTCGGGAGCAAGCTTGCCGGTTTTCTGGATCTCGTCCATCACGCCGGAGACGTCCGCACGGAACTGACGCACAAATGCGGAGGTTTTTGCCCGCTGCTCTGCAGTGGGGATCTCGTCCAGTGCGCCGTGGGAGGCAAGGGTCAGGATGACCACCTGCTCTGCGTCGGACTTGGGCTGGTACAGCGGCTGCTTGAGCATCTCCATCAGAGCCTTGCCGTGCTCGAGCTGACGGCGGGTCTCTGCGTCCAGATCCGAGCTGAACTGTGCAAAGGACTCCATATCCTTGTACTGAGCCAGCTCGATACGAAGGTTTGCGTTGGCCTTCTTCATGGCCTTGGTCTGGGCTGCACCGCCCACACGGGACACCGACAGGCCGACATTGACGGCGGGGCGGTTGCCTGCGTTGAACAGTGCGCTTTCCAGAAAGATCTGACCATCGGTGATGGAAATGACGTTGGTGGGAATGTAGGCCGAAACGTCGCCTGCCTGCGTCTCAACGATGGGCAGTGCGGTGATAGAGCCGCCGCCCAGATCATCCCGCATCCGGCAGGAACGCTCCAGCAGACGGGAGTGCAGATAGAACACGTCACCGGGGTAAGCCTCACGGCCCGGAGACCGGCGGAGCAGCAGGGAGATGGCACGGTAAGCCACAGCGTGCTTGGACAGATCGTCATAGACGATCAGGACGCTCTTACCCTGAGCCATAAAGTACTCTGCCAGTGCGGTGCCCGCATAGGGAGCAATATACTGCAACGGTGCACTGTCGCTGGCAGTTGCCGCCACGATGGTGGTATACTCCATGGCACCGTGCTTTTTCAGGTCCTCCGCCACACGGGCGATGGAGGAAGCCTTCTGGCCGATGGCCACATAGATGCAGAGCACACCGGTGTTCTTCTGGTTCAGGATGGCATCGGTGGCAATGGAGGTCTTGCCGGTCTGGCGGTCGCCGATGATCAGCTCACGCTGGCCCCGGCCAATGGGGAACATGGAGTCGATGGCAAGGATGCCGGTGTGAAGCGGGGTATCCACGCTCTGACGCTCCAGGATGCCGGGGGCCTGCTTCTCGATGGGGTTGTAGCCCACCGCTTCAATAGGGCCCTTGCCGTCGATGGGCTCGCCCAGCGGGTCGATGACACGGCCCAGAAAAGCATCGCCCACCGGGATGCCGGCACGCTTGCCGCTCCGGGTGACCAGAGTGCCCACGCCGACGGTCTCAGCACCATCGAAGAGCATGATGCCCAGCTTGCCGGGGTCCACGCTCTCCACCATGCCCTTGGCACCGTTCTCGAAGGTAACGATCTCGCCATAAACGGCACGGTCCATTCCCTCCACCTGCACGATGCCGTCGGCAGAGGAGATGACCACACCGCCCTCTGCGCTGGTCTGAGCGGGCTTGTAGTCCTCGATGCGGGTCTTGAGGGTAGCCAGCGAAGGCTTGCCCTCCATCATCTGGTCGAGGGCATGGCGGCCGGAGTTATCGAACACCCGGTCGCCCACCGTCAGCACATAGCCGGACAGCAGGCTCTCGTCCACCGCCACATTCAGCAGAACTTCGGTGGCGTCATAGAGCTTTTTGATCTCATTCTTAATGCGGGTGATGTCCTCTTCCCGGAGCTGGTGAGCCGCACGAAGGTCGGCCTTGACGATCCGGTTCTCAGAGAAGAACTCACGGCTGAATTCAGTTGCCATCGCCAACACCCGCTTTCTGCAGCAGATCATCCAGCAGCCGTGCGTCATCCTGCTGGGTCAGATTGCGCTCCAGCAGTTTTTCGCACATGGCCCGGGCCAGCGCAGTGGTCTGAGCATCGGCTTCCCGCAGCTTGTGCTGCCGCTCAGCCTCAGCCGCAGCCTTGCCCTCAGCCACAATCGCATCGGCCTGATGCTGTGCATCGGCCAGAAGCTGTGCTTTTTCTTTTTCAGCCTGCTTTTCGTAGGCATCCCGACGCTGAGCGGCCTCAGCGTCCACATTGCGCAGCTGCTCCTGCGCTGCGCTCAACGCCGTTTTAGCCTCGTTCTTGGAGGCTTCGGCGTCAGCCATGGCGGCGTCCACCTGCTTCTGCCGCTCTGCGATGATGTTCATGACAGGCTTGTACAGGAACTTGCGCAGCAGCAAAAACAGGATCAGGACATTCAGCACCGTCCACAGCAGATTGATGTTCAGTGTCAGCATCCGTCATGCCTCCGTTATCAACCCAGGAACAGGATGATCAGCAGAGCAACGACGAAACCGAAAATTGCAGTACCTTCTGCCAGAGCTGCGCCCAGCAGCAGGTTCGTCTGGATCTTGCCGGATGCCTCGGGCTGGCGGCTGATGGCCTCCGTTGCCTTACCCGTTGCAATGCCGATGCCAATGCCGCCGCCAATACCAGTCAGTGCCGCAATGCCGGCACCCAGAGCTACCAAACCGTTCATAATCTTATCTCCTTTAATTAAATAGAAATGTTTTGTCGGACGCAGGGCCCGCGGCCTTATGTGCTACGAGAAAACCTGCCCGGCCTGCCAATGGGCTCTCCCGCTGGGAGAGCTGGCGCATTTGCGCCTGAGAGGGTTATTCGTCTCCGATGCTCTCCTTCATGAACAGAGAAGTCAGGAACACGAAAACATAGGTCTGGATCAGACCATCGAACAGATCGAAATACAGGCTGAACACCGCCGGGACAAACACAGGCACCACAAGCTTGATCAGCTCCATGATGACAAATGCGCCCAGCACATTGCCGAACAGTCGCATACACAGGCTGGTGGGCCGGATG
>CALDNF010000114.1 GCA_937917475.1 uncultured Faecalibacterium sp. | reverse complement strand
CGTCTACGACGTGTCCTGGTGCCTGACCCACGCCAACGAGTACAGCAAGATCAACGCAATGTATGGTCCCTGCAACTACAAGGCTGTCAACTGGGAGACCAGCGAAGAGGCTTACACCACCGTCCAGTACGAGGCATTTGCCAAGGCTTTCGATCAGGCAACTCAGGGCTGATTACCCTCTCAGTCAAAACCTGGCGGTTTTGCCAGCTCTCCCAAAGGGAGAGCCCTTGGCAGGTCGGGCCATAACTGCTGACTGAACGAAGCTTTTCATAGCGCAAAATACCGGACCCTGTTGTCCAGATCAACGGCTTCCTGCCGTGAATCCAGACCGCAGGGCCCGGTTGTTTTATAAGATATTTTGCCTGAGGCGGTTTGAGTAAACTGTATCAGTTTGCCAAGGGCTCCCACTCCGGGGGAGCTGTCTGCGAAGCAGACTGAGAGGGATTCCCTTACGAAAATGAAGTTTCTTCACTTTCATAAGGAAGCAGGCTGAATATTTTCAAGCAGCAAATCCTTCCGGCTTTCTTGACATTTGCACTTTAGCATGTTAAAATGCAGTCACCGAAAGGGTTCTGCAACGGCGCAGACACAGGTAGTAAAAATCTGTTTCTGCGCCTTTTTTGCATCCATTTATAGGTCCGTGAGGGAAAGAGCGGACAGGATGCTCCGCCGCAGAGCTTTTTAAAACAACAGGAGGGAACAGATATGAACATCGATTTTGAGAACCGCACCATCAACCGCCGCAGCTTCCTCAAGGGCGCAGGTGTCGTGGGCGCAGCCGGTCTGCTGGCTGCCTGCGGCGGCAGCTCCTCCAGTACCGCCGGCTCCGCATCTGCCAGTGCATCGGCTTCTTCCGGTGCAGCTGCTTCCGGCAAGGGCCTGAGCGAACTGGTCACCTATGAGACCTCCGGCCGTGAGATCGAGAGCTGGAATATGCTGTACAGCCAGATGGCCACCAACTTCAATGTCACCACCAACACCTGGGATGGTCTGCTGAGCTTTGATTCTTACGGCAAGGCAGTGCCTGCCATCGCAAAGAGCTGGGAGCACAACGACGATGCATCTGTCTGGACCTTCCACCTGCGGGACGATGTGGACTGGGTGGACATCAACGGCGAGGTCAAGGATCACCTGACCTCCAAGGATTTCCTTGTCGGCTTTGAGTGGGTGCTGAATGCCAAGAAGAACGAGGCAGCCAACACCTCCATGCCCTCCACCACCGTTGTGGGTGCAGCGGATTACTACGACAAGACCGATGCTCTGGACAACGATGCTGCTTATGCCCTGACCTATCAGGATATGCTGGATGCCGGTGTTGGCATCGAGGCACCGGATGATTACACGCTGGTATTTACCTGCCTGAATCCCTGCCCCTACTTTGACACCGTGGCCAGCTACGTCTGCTGCTACCCCGCACCTCCGGCTCTGGTTGACGAGCTGGGCATCGACGGTTTCCGCGGCGTGACCTACGACCAGATGTGGTCCTGCGGCCCCTATCTCATCGAGGAGTTCGTGCAGGACAACACCAAGAGCTACATCCCCAACCCCAATTATTATGATGCCGATAACGTGACTCGTTTTGACCGTGTCACCGTCAATATGATCTCCGATCTGACCGTCGGCTACCAGCTGTATCAGAATCGTGAGCTGGATGAACTGGAACTGAGCGAAAGCACCCTGACCACCATTCAGGCCGATCCTTCCAATGTTTACAACGAGCAGCTCTGCGAGAAGCGTCCCACCAAGTACGCTTACGACTTCCACTTCAATTACTACTGCCTGAATGCCGACGGCACGCCGGATGAGAACTGGAACAAGGCTGTCGCCAACGAGAGCTTCCGCCGCTGCTTCCAGGAAGGCCTGAACCTGATCCCCTACTATGCACGTTTCAACAAGATCAACCCCCTGAAGTGCGAGAACAACTTCTACACCATGAAGGGTGTCTGCTACAACTCCAAGGGCGAAGATTACACCACTCTGGTGGCCAAGGAGCTGGGCATTGAGAACGAGGCTTACGATGGTGAGACCATGGTCCACCTGCGCAAGTCCACGGATGAATCCATCAAGGCTCTGAAAGAGAAGGCCGTGGAGGAGCTGACCGCCATCGGCGTCACCTTCCCCATCAAGCCCCGGTTCTACTTCGTTGCCGGCAACACCGTGGCACAGGACAACGCCACCGTCCTGAAGCAGTGCTTCATCGACAGCTTCGGCGATGACTTCATCCAGCTTGACCTCCAGACCTATGTTTCTTCCTTCGCCAAGGAAGTCCGTACCCCCAAGATGCACGCTTTTGTCATCAATGGCTGGGGCGCAGACTTCGGTGATCCCGTCAACTTTGTGGGCCAGGAGATCCTGCACGACGACAATGCTTATTACGCAGTTGCATACTCTAACATTCCCAATGTTGCGGACAATCCGGAAGACTACCAGAAGGACCTGATCGCAACCTACGAAGAGTTCACCGATCTGGTCAACGCCGCAAACGCCATCGTGGATGACACCGACGCTCGTTACGAGGCATTTGCCAAGTCCGAGGCTTACATGATCAACCACTCGCTGGCTGTTCCCTGCTACTATGATGTCCGCTGGTGCCTGACCCATGTCAACGAGTACAGCAAGATCAACGCAATGTTTGGTCCCTGCAACTATAAGTACGTCAACTGGGAGACCAGCGAGGACGCCTACACCACCGCACAGTACGAGGAGTTTGCCAAGGCATTTGATGCCGCAACGGCCTGATCTCCCTGCACGGATCTGATTCTGACATTTTTCTGATCTTTCTTTTGCTTCCCTTGGATTCTGTTTGAAAGCAGCCCTCTCCGTCATGCACAGAACGGAGGGGGCTGTTTTCATTGTCTCAATGTTGTTAAGTTTTTGCAAAATCCACCCGCCTGCTCTGCCAAAAAAAGCGATTTTATGTTATGATAAAATAAGATAATATCCATCCAAAGGGAGGACGCTATGGAGCACTTTGTTGAGTTTGAAGATGTTTCCAAATATTATCAGACCGGCAGCGTAAAGATCGCCGCTGCTGATCATCTGAATTTCTATGTGGACAAGGGTGAGTTCTGCATCATCGTGGGCCCCTCCGGTGCCGGCAAGACCACCCTGCTGAACATTCTGGGGGGCATGGACACCTGCGACGAGGGCAATGTCTGGCTGGACGGTCAGAACGTGAGCCACTTTACCGAGCGGGAGCTCACCACCTACCGCCGGTACGATGTGGGGTTCGTGTTCCAGTTTTACAATCTGGTCCAGAACCTCACCGCCCTTGAAAACGTGGAGCTTGCCAGTGAGATCTGCCGTGACCCGCTGGACCCCGCCGAGACCCTGCGGCAGGTGGGGCTGGGGGAACGGCTGAACAACTTCCCGGCCCAGCTGTCCGGCGGTGAGCAGCAGCGAGTGTCCATCGCCCGGGCTCTGGCCAAGAACCCCAAGCTTCTGCTCTGTGATGAGCCCACCGGCGCACTGGACTACAAAACTGGCAAGCAGGTGCTTGCCCTGCTGCAAAAGACCTGCCGTGAGACCGGCCGCACCGTCATCGTCATCACCCACAACACCGCCCTGACCGGCATGGCCGACCGGATCATTCAGGTGCGCAGCGGACAGATCCTTTCCAATCAGGTCAACCCCCACCCCGTGCCGGTGGAACAGATCGAGTGGTGATTACAGTGAGGAAAAGTTACCGTAAAAATATCATCCGGGAGATGAAGGGCAGCATGAGCCGGGTCATCTCCCTCTTTGGCATCGTGCTGCTGGGGGTGATGATGCTCACCGGTCTGGTCAGCATCGCCCCCAGTATGCGCACCGCCGCACAAAAATACTACACCGAGCAGAACGTCTTTGACCTGCGGGTACTCTCCACGCTGGGCCTTTCCGAGGACGACATTGCCGCCATCGCCGGGACCGAAGGGGTTACCGCCGTTCAGCCGGTAAAATATCTGGATGCTGAAGGGCTGTGGTCGGGCTCCGATGAGCCTGCTGTCCTCCGGCTCCAACAGCTCCCCGCCGACCCTGACGCCGACAGTGATGACAATATGAACCGTCTGGTACTGCAAAGCGGCCGGATGCCCACGGCGGACGACGAGTGTGTGGTGCACGTTCTGGGCTATGCCTCTGCCATCCCGGAAGGCACCATTCTGACCCTGCCCGAGGACACCGAAGGGCTTAAAACCAGAACCTATACCGTGGTGGGCAATGTGCAGGACCCTCTGCATTTTTCCACCGACAACGAGTCCACCACCGTGGGCGACGGCGTTCTGGATGCCCTTGTATTCGTCCCGGACGGCAGTCTGACCGCCGATTATTACACCGTCTGTTATATCAAAGCAGAAAACGCCGGGCAGTATGACAATTTCTCCGACGAATACCAGCAGGCTGTGGACGCAGTGGCCGACCGGCTCACTGCCATCAGCGCAGCACAGTGCGAGGTCCGCCGGGCCTCTCTCATCGATGATGCCAACGCCAAGCTGGACGAGGCCAAGCAGACCTACAGCGACAAAAAAGCCGAAGCCGAGGCGCAGTTCGCCGACGCAGAGCGTCAGCTGAACGAGGCGCAGGCCCGGCTGGATGCCGCCAAGGCGCAGCTGGAACAGGGCGAAGCCGATTACGCTTCCGGCAAAGCCCAGCTCAGCCAGCAGCAGGCCGCCTTGCCCGGCACCGTCCAAAGCGGTGCCGACCAGCTGCTGACCGGCGAGGAGCAGGTGTTGGAGTTCGAGGACCAGCTCCAGCAGATCGAGCTTCTGGTCAACGTGCAGCAGGTGGCCCAGCCCCTGCTGGGTTATGCTCAGGCGGCTTTGGACAACGCCCAAAAAGCTCTGGACGAAGCCGAACCCGAGGACGAGGACTACATTGAGCTGCGGGATGCCCTTGCCAAGGCGCAGGAGGCTTACGACAACATCAAAAATCAGCTGGACGGCTACCAGAGCCAGCTGGATGCAGGCAAGCAGGAGATGTACGCCCAAGGGCTCATCTCCTCTCCCAGCCTGTCCAACACTCAGTTGGTCACCGAAGCCAAAGCTGCCCTGCGGAAAATGAAACTCTCCGTTATGGAAGGGCAGCTGGCTCTGAACACCGGCAACGCCACGGCCTATTCGGCCTTTGCCGCTGCCCAGCAGCAGCTTGAGGATGCACGCACTCAGCTGGATTCCGGCTGGGACGAGTACCACAGCGGCGTTGCACAACTGGAGACCTCCCGCACCGAGTACGAGACCCAGAAAGCCGATGCCGAACAGCAGCTGGCCGAGGGTCAGCAGCAGATCAACGATGCCGAGGAACAGATCAGCGATATCCAGAACGGCGAGTGGTATGTGCTGGACCGGAACAGCACGGTCAGCTTTGTGACCTACGAACAGTACACCGACCGGATGACTGCCATTGCCCGGGTGTTCCCGGTGTTCTTCTTCCTTGTGGCGGCTCTGGTGGCCTCCACCACCATGACCCGGATGGTGGACGAGAACCGGCTGCAGATGGGCACCCTCAAGGCTCTGGGTTACTCCAATGCGCAGATCGCCGCAAAGTACCTGTTCTACGCCCTCTCTGCCAGTATTCTGGGCAGCATCGTAGGCATGGCTGTAGGCTTTACGGTCTTTCCCATCATCATCTGGCACGCCTTTACTCTGATCTTCCATCTGCCCACCTTCCGCATTGCTTTCTACCCCGGCCTTGCCGCCGTAAGTCTGGGCATCAGCGCAGCGGTCATCGGCCTTACCACCTGGTCGGCCTGCCGGGCCAGTCTGAAAGAAAAGACGGCCGCCCTCCTGCTGCCCCGGGCTCCCGTTGCGGGCAAGCGCATCCTGCTGGAATATATGACCCCGCTGTGGAAGCGGATGTCCTTCTCCCAGAAGACCACCGCCCGGAACCTGTTCCGGTATAAGAAGCGGTTCTTCATGACCGTGCTGGGCGTGGCGGGCTGTACTGCCCTGCTCCTCATCGGTTTCGGTATTCAGGATTCTCTGCTGCCCATCGTGGACAAACAATCCGCCGAGCTGACCCATAACGACCTGACCATTGCCATCAGCAGCGAAAAAGCCCTGACCATGGAAAACGGTCTGGCCGACACCCTTGACAGCAGCAGTGAGGTGAAGAGCTGGGGCAGCTTCTACACCAAATCCGTTTCGGTGGGCAACGCCGACGGCACCACTGAGACCGTGAGCCTTGTTGCCGCCGAGGACGACGCCGACATGACCCGGTACAATACCTTCCGCACCCGCCGGGGTCATCACCCCATTGATTTCAACGCAGACAGTGCCATCCTCACCGAAAAGACCGCCGCTCAGCTGGGCCTTTCCGTGGGCGACACCTTCTGGGTGGAGACCCCCTCCGGAAGCCGGATGGAGCTGACCCTGACCGGCATTACCGAAAACTATATCTACGCCCGGCTCTACCTCTCCGGAGAAAACTTCCAACAGTATCTCGGCTCAGAATCGGCCGAGTGGAACACCGTCTTCGGGCAGACCACCTGCCAGACTGATGCCGAGTGTGACGATCTCCGGTCCACACTGCTGGCCTGCAATTACATCACCAGTGTCACCTTTACCGCTGACACCACTGGGATGCTCAACAACCTCATCAGCAGCCTGAACTATGTGGTGGGGCTGGTCATCCTCTGTGCCGCCGCACTGGCCGCTGTGGTGCTGTACAACCTGATCTCGGTCAATCTGGCCGAGCGCAAAAAAGAGCTGGCCACCATCAAAGTTCTGGGCTTCTACGACAAGGAGGTCTACCGTTATATCTTCCGGGAGATCGACCTGCTGGCCTTCATCGGCTCCCTCGTGGGCCTTGCGCTGGGCGTGCCTCTGCATCAGTTCATCATCCGCACCATCGAGATGGACCGGATGATGTTCATCCGCAGCATCGCTCCCCGCAGCTTTGCCATCAGTGTGGCTCTTACCATGGTCTTTAACTTTGCTGTCTGCCTTGTCATGCGCCGCCATGTCAAACGCATCAGCATGGTAGAGAGCATGAAGGCCCCGGAGTAACGTCTGATCTTCACGCTTTCATAACACAAAAACCTCGAAAATCCTCAAGCAGTGCAATTTTCAGCGACCCATTTGCAATGGCAGGGTGCGTCCTATTCCGGGACGCACCCTGTTTTTGTGTCTATTTTTACCATCACATAAATTTGCGCTGTTGTTGCCATAGCAACCGACAAAGAAATATGAATCTGGTAAACTGCTCTGCAGTTGGTTATCTTTAACTAACTGCCACATCCAAAGAAAGATCTGTTTATCAAAGGAGTTTTCCATGAAAAAGATTTCTCGTCGTTCGTTTATCACCGCTATGGCTGCTGTGAGTGCAGCCGGTGTTCTGGCCGCCTGCGGTTCTTCCAGCAGCACGGCTTCTTCCGCAGCTTCTTCTGCTGTATCCAGCGAGGTAGCTTCTTCGGCGGCTTCCGTGGATGAGAACGGCACTCACACCGTCATCGACCACGGCGGCAACGAAGTGGAAGTACCTAACAAGGTCACCCGTGTTATCATTGACCAGATTCCCATCCTGTCCACCTATATGGCCTATTTTGAGGGCAGTGCTCCCTACATCGTGGGCTACTGCGGCTCTTTCAAGTCGGTTATTTCTGACACGGTGCTGAAGAATATCGCCCCGGAGCTGCTGGAATCCAGCGATACGGTCTATGCTCAGAGCGACCTGAACATCGAGGAGATCATGAAGC
>CALDNF010000113.1 GCA_937917475.1 uncultured Faecalibacterium sp. | reverse complement strand
GACCTGACCACCCTGCTGGTGATGATGAAGGGCATCCCTCTGGCCTACAACAAGGATATGCAGGAGGATAAGGAGGCTATCTTCGACGCAGTGGATACGCTGGAGCTCTGCCTCAAGACCATTACCCCCATGCTGGATACCATGAAGACCCTGCCCGCCAATATGCGCCGGGCTGCGGCCAAGGGCTTTATCAATGCCACCGACTGCGCCGACTATCTGACCAAGAAGGGGATGCCCTTCCGGGATGCCTACAAGCTCACCGGCTGCATGGTGTCCGACTGCATTGCAAAGGACAAGGTGCTGGAAGAGCTGTCGCTGGAGGAGTTCAAGGGCTACAGCGCACTGTTTGAAAACGATATCTATGAGGCCATCGACCTCGTGAAGTGCTGCGAGGGCCGCACCAGCTACGGCGGCCCCTCAGAGGCCAGCGTGAAGCATCAGATCGCACTGGCCGAAGAACAGCTGAATGTGTGGGAGGAGAAGAACGCATGAGTGTGAAAGTGTTCATTGACGGATCATCCGGCACTACTGGTTTGCGGATCGCAGACCGTCTGGCCGCACGGCCCGAGATCGAGCTGCTGAGCATTTCGGCAGAGGGCCGCAAGGACGTGAACGAGCGGGCAAAGGTCATCAACTCGGCCGACCTCGCTTTCCTCTGTCTGCCGGATGCGGCTTCCAAAGAGGTCATGCCCCTGCTCCGCCCGGATGTGAAAGTACTGGACACTTCCACAGCGTTCCGCACCGACCCCGCCTGGGACTATGGCTTCCCGGAGCTGAAAGGCCAGAAGGAGAAGATCAAACACTCCTGCCGTGTGGCGGTGCCCGGCTGCTATGCTTCCGGCTTCATCAGCATCGCCCGTCCTCTGGTGGAGCTGGGGCTGGTGCCTGCGGCCTGTCCCTTCAGCTGCACCGGCATCTCCGGCTACTCCGGCGGCGGCAAAAAGATGATCGCTGAGTATGAGAGCCCGGACCGTCCGGCCCACAGCAAGCTGGATGCACCCAAGAGCTACGGCCTGACTTTGGCCCACAAACACCTGCCGGAAATGCAGAAGATCAGCGGGCTGGCCCACACCCCCGCCTTTGTGCCGGTAGTCTGTGATTATTACTCGGGGATGCAGGTCCTTGTTCCGCTGGACCTCACGGTGGCTGGCACCACCGCTGAGGCTGTGGCCGAGGGCATCGCTGCATACTATAAGGACGGCACCACCGTCTCGGTGCATGGGCTCAACGAGCCTCTGCCCGAAAATGGGCTTTACTCCAACGCCCTGTCCGGCAGCGACCGGATGGAGCTGTACATGACCGTCAACGCAGCGGGCGACCAGATGATGCTGGTGTCGCTGTTCGATAATCTGGGCAAGGGCTCCTCCGGCGCAGCGGTCCAGTGCATGAACCTGATGCTGGGCTTTGAGGAGACGGCAGGCCTGGAGTAAAAGCGAGAAACGCAATAGGGGGATTTTTCATATGAAGTATACCGAAGTTTCGGGCGGCATCTGTGCGCCCAAGGGCTTTGCAGCGGCGGGCGTCCACTGCGGCATCCGTGCCAACCACTCGGAAAAATACGATCTGGCCCTCATCAAGGCCGAGGTCCGCTGTGCAGCGGCCGGCGTCTACACCACCAACAAGGTCTGCGGTGCACCCATCAAGGTGGACCGTGCCCACCTGACTGACGGCTATGCACAGGCCATTGTGGTCAACAGCGGCAACGCCAACACCTGCGCTGCCAACGGCGTGGCTTTGGCCGAGGAGTGCTGTGAGCTGGTGGGCCGGGAGCTGGGCATCCCGGCAAACGATGTCCTGCCTGCTTCCACCGGCGTCATCGGCCAGCCCATGGTCATCGACCCCTTTGCCCGGGGCATCCCCGCCGCCGCTGCCAAGCTGGCGGCCACCCCGGCGGGCAGCTCCGACGCTGCCACGGCCATCATGACCACCGATACCCACAAGAAGGAATACGCCATCCAGTTTGAGCTGGGCGGCAAGACCTGCACCGTGGGTGCCATCGGCAAGG
>CALDNF010000112.1 GCA_937917475.1 uncultured Faecalibacterium sp. | reverse complement strand
AGTCCAGCCTGTGGGACAGCCAGTGGGCAGCCGATCAGGGCCCCACCGGTAAGGTGTTTGGTTTCTTCTACTCTACCTGGGGCATTAATTTCACCCTGCTGGGCAACTCGCTGGAGACTCCTGTGGCCGAGGGCGGCAAGGAAGAAGTTGGCAACGGCATCTATGGCGACTATGCCGTATGCGAAGGCCCTCAGCCCTACTACTGGGGCGGTACCTGGATCTGTGCAGCAGCCGGCACGGATAACATCGAAACCATCCGGGACGTCATGCAGAAGCTGACCTGTGATGAGGCCATCATGAAGCAGATCACTCTGGATACGCAGGATTACACCAACAATGAAAAGGCAATGGAAGAGATCGCCAGCAGCGATTACAAGTCCGATTTCCTGGGCGGTCAAAACCATATCGCTCTGTTTGCAGAAGCTGCCAAGAAGATTGATATGTCCAATGCAGGCCCCTACGATCAGGGACTGAACGAGAGCTTCCAGAATGCATTCAAGGATTATTTCACCGGCAACGTGGACGAGGATACCGCAAAGGCAAACTTTGAGACCTCCATCAAGGAAAAGTATCCTGAGCTGACCGATGTGGAATGGCCCGCATGAGTGCAGCCTGAAGCAAACCCTTAACAATTGAATCAGGGGGGCGGGCCGGACGCTGATCCCGCCCGCCTCTTTTGCTGGATGCAGCGTACGTCAGGAGGGCGGTTCCATGGACAAGACAAAAAAGAAAAGCTCGATCAGCTATGCGAAATGGGGCTACATCTTCATTGCACCGTTCTTTATCATTTTTGCGGTATTTCAGCTGATCCCGCTGGGTTCCACCGTTTACTACAGCTTTTTTGAATATTACCGCAGCGGCCTGAAGATCATCGGCCCCAATTTTGTGGGCATGAAAAACTATATCACCTTGTTTTCCACCGACCTGCCCAAATACTTCGGCAACACGCTGCTGCTCTGGATCATCGGCTTTATCCCACAGATCGCAGTCTCGCTGCTGCTGGCAGCATGGTTCACCGATCTGCGGCTCAAGCTCAAAGGGCAGACCTTCTTCAAGACCGTCATCTATATGCCAAATTTGATCATGGCATCGGCTTTTGCCATGCTGTTCTTTGCCTTGTTTTCGGACAACGGCCCGGTGAATGCGGCTCTGATGAGCATGGGCATCCTCAAGGAGCCCATCAGCTTCCTGAATACCGTCTGGGGCAACCGGGGCCTCATTGGCCTGATGAACTTCCTGATGTGGTTCGGCAATACCACCATCATGCTGATGGCAGCCATTATGGGTGTGGACCCCACCCTGTATGAGGCTGCTGAGCTGGATGGATGTAGCCCGAATCAGATGTTCTGGAAGATCACCATTCCCCTCATCCGGCCCATTCTGATCTACGTGATGATCACATCCATGATCGGCGGTCTGCAGATGTTCGATGTGCCGCAGATCCTGACGAACGGCAAGGGCGGCCCAGACCGCACTTCCACCACCATGATCATGTACCTGAACAATCATCTGTTCAGCAAGAATTACGGCATGGCCGGTGCGGTTTCTGTAGTGCTGTTTCTGGTATGCGCCGTACTCTGTGTGGTGGTCTACTTCTCGCTCACCCGGGAAGACGACGGTCTGAGCAAAGCAGAGCGTAAAGCCCGCAAGCAGGCGGCGAAACAGTCGAAAGGAGGAAAAGCATAATGTCACATGCAGTGAAAACGAAATCGGAAAAAGCGACTCTCGCCGCCCGCCGCACAGTCAGCTATGTGGTTCTGGTGCTGCTGAGTTTTCTGTGCCTGTTCTTCTTCTATGTGCTGCTCATCAACTCCACCCGCACCCATTTTGAGATCCAGAAAGGATTCTCTTTTCTGCCCGGCAAGTCTTTGATGACGAACCTGAAAAACGTGCTATCGGATGCCAACATTCCGGTGCTGTCCGGCGTAAGGAACAGCCTCATCGTCTCGGCCTGCTCCGCAGCCCTCAGTGTCTACTTCTCGGCACTTACGGCCTATGGCATCTACGCCTATAACTTCCGATTCAAAAAGGCTGCATTCGCTATCATCCTGCTCATCATGACCATGCCCACACAGGTATCGGCACTGGGCTTCCTGCAGCTGATCACCAAGATGGGCCTGAAGAACAGCTTCATTCCTCTCATCATCCCCAGCATTGCAGCCCCGGCGGTGTTTTTCTTCATGAAGCAGTATCTGGACGCTTCTCTTCCCATGGAGATCGTAGAAGCTGCCCGCATCGACGGTGCCGGAGAGTTCTACACCTTCAACCACATCGTGCTCCCTATCATGAAGCCTGCTCTTGCGGTGCAGGCCATCTTCTCCTTTGTCGCAAGCTGGAACAATTACTTCATCCCCGCTCTGGTGCTGGATACAGCAGACAAAAAGACCCTGCCCATTCTCATTGCGCAGCTGCGCAGTGCTGACTTCCTCAAGTTTGATATGGGTAAAGTTTATATGCTGGTCGCCATCGCTATCCTGCCCGTGATCATCGTCTATCTGTTGCTCTCAAAGTTTATTGTCCGTGGTGTGGCACTTGGTGGTGTCAAGGGCTGAAATCGACATTTTTCATTTGTTCTCCTTTCAGAAAAGCGGCTGCCGCAAAACAGCTGCACCAAAAATGAGACAGGCGATTTCTTTCGGGAAAACCTGTCTCATTTTTGTTATATATTCCAGCTCTCGGCACCGGTGGTATTCCGTCCCGGATCACTCCTCCGGGGAGACATCATTCTCAATTTTGCGGATGAGCCTTGCCGGAACTGCCCCCATCTTTGGCAGGGCGGCATCTTCCTCCAACCTTCGCCGACGCTCTGCGGATTCTCTGCGCCGACGGTCAAACCCGTAGCTTTCATCGTTCTGCGCCACATAGTGGTCGTCGATGTACTCCTCCACTGAGGCGAACAGCTTCCGGCTCACGGCCAGCGAGTCTCGGTCATAAAGAACCAGATACACGGTCAGGTCGTGTTCCATAACGTACTGCGTGATGGTATCCACCGCAATACGGAAAGCCTGTTCCTTGGGGTAGCCGTAGTTTCCGCTGGACAACAGCGGAAAGGCCACGCTGGGCAGACTGCGTGGAAGATATACTTTGCAGGCAGCCTGAACGCCGGGGTGCAAACCGCCCTACCCAGCTCGCAATACCCGATGGCTTCACAGGCGGCGGTCAGCTTCTGCTCCCCTGCTGCCTGATAAATGGCACGGCTGGTGCCGCTGCCCTGCAAAAGATTTCGGTTGGCCGGGTTGACAATGGCATCCGCCGCCACTTTGGTGATGTCGTTGCGGATCATCAGAAAAGGCATATTATCTATCCTTTTATATCAGTTTTTGCTTTTGAAATCAAAGCGAATCATAATATTGATGTATCTTTTCTGCCATTAGCTCCCGACGTTTTTGCAGAAAATCTTGATAGTCATCGATTTTCATATTTTCAAATCCTTCTGGGATACAATTTTGTTTAAGATTTTCACTCAACTCATCTTGTTCTATAATTCCACCGTAAACAGGCTTTTTTGTTTTGCATTGTTCTATCACCTCTGCCATGTAGCAAGCAGGCGAATTGTCTTTAATTTTAATATTGATTTCCTGTTGAATAAAAGCGTAATTTGCAATTTGGTTATATTGCGATTGCACGACCCCATTTTGCACCAAATAATTCTTCGGGAATAAGTGGTGAATATCACCCCTGTTTTCCAGCATGGATTCAATATCAATTTTTGTCGATAGAAAGCCTTTATCGTGTGCCTTGACCTGCGCCACAAGGAACATATTAAAATACGGACTACTTGCAACCGATGTGTTCAAACGTTGAACCAGATTTACTTTCCAGTATGCCTCAGACAATTCGCCTGCCTCTGTAATGTTCAGATATTCCATCGGATCCTCGTAAGCAAAGAATCTTTTAATATCATAATCAAATGCAGATTCCGGCGAACCAGAAGAATACCTTCCCGTCAAAACAGACAAAGCCAACCACTTGCGTACAATCTTTTCAATTTGATTGCTGTCCACTTTCCGTTCACGAAGTGCAAGGAAAAGTGCATAACCAAAATTCAAAACATTTTGTGAACGAATCAACGATTTTTTTACAATGCCTGCCGAACGAACGATCATCAAATACCGTTCATAATTTGTTTGATTTACCGCTTGCAGAACCGCCTCATGTAATTGATCAAACGACTTTTCTTCTATTTCAACCTTAAACTCTCGCGTTTCAAAATCTCGACCTGAAAGCAAACTAACCAAATCGGCCAGTTTTCCCCGTTTGAATTTATATGTAAATGCAACGCGCAAAATGTCTGTATAACACGTGCGATAAATTGGCGCATTCTTTGTTGCCGCCCACTTTATAGCATCAAATTCCGGTCTTGCCACAAACTCAGCATCATTTTTCTTAATTTCTTTCAAGTCCTCCGGAGACTCCAACAAATGGCAGAAATAATCGATCGTCTTGCGAGTTACATTTCCATTATATATCTCATTCGAGGAAATCTTAGACATCGCAAAATCTGCCTGCGACAAAACCACACCCTTGGAATTGATTCGAATAAAAATTTCGGTTACGCTGTCAATATCCAGATCCTCTGCCAGCGTAATAACACCAATGCTATTATTTTGTATTGCTCTCAATCGATTGATTGTATCATTGATCTCCGGTGCCTCGTCCATGATTCCATTCTTCTTACAATATTCCGTCACAAAAGAGAAAGAATTAAAGGACACGTCCAATACTTTTGCAATGTCTGGAATCCATTTACTGCTTTTTTGGTTTGCGGAATTAGCCACTTCAAATGTTTCGTCAATTGGGTTAAATGCAATATAAACTCGTTTCCATTTATAATGGCTGTCCAAAACCTCCTGTCCAACAATTGCAGCAGCCATGGCAGTAATACGCTGCTGCCCATCAATTAAAACCTTTTTTCCTGTCGCAATTGTTCCATCCTTCAGCTTCACACTTGGATTTTGCCACACGATAATATATCCAACTGGAAAACCTTTATAGAGCGAATCCATCAAATCACGCACTTGCGTTGCATCCCACACAAACGGACGCTGCATTTCCGGAATTGCAATGTTTCCAGATTTTATGTCTGCCAAAAGCACATCCACGGTATAATTATTCACGCTATATCGTGCCATCGTTATATTCCTTTCTGCTGCTATATACTAAATTTGTCGAACCTGCTCATAGGTAAAACGTCATTATAATTTGTTTGATCTTACCATATCCAGCCATCCGGTGCAAGTCCCGCACTTGTTTCCAGTCCGCACAACTATTATAATAAGTACAGATAGGAGGTGAGTTCCCTGCACGACATCTGGAATCCATGGCACGGCTGCGTCAAGTGCAGCGAGGGTTGCCAGAACTGCTACATGTATTTTCTCGACCGGATGCGGGACCAGAACGGAGCCGAGATCTACAAAACGAAAAACGGCTTTTCCTATCCGCTCCAGAAAGACCGCACCGGGCATTACAAAATCCAAAGCGGCGAGCAGATTCGGGTCTGCATGACTTCGGATTTCTTTCTGGAAGAAGCCGACCCGTGGCGGGCGGGGGCGTGGGACATCATGCGCCAGCGCAGCGACGTGGTATTCTTCCTGCTCACCAAGCGGCCGCAGCGGGTGCGGGAGTGCCTGCCGCCGGATTGGGGCAGCGGCTGGGACAACATTTTTTTCAATGTCACCTGCGAAAACCAGCGCCGCGCGGACGAGCGCATTCCTGTCCTGTTTGAATTGCCGTTCAAGCACAAAGGCATCATGTGCGCCCCCTTCATCGGGCCAGTGAGCATCCGGCAGTATCTTGCCGCCGGGCAGATCGAGCAGGTCATCTGCGGCG
>CALDNF010000111.1 GCA_937917475.1 uncultured Faecalibacterium sp. | reverse complement strand
TTTTTGCCATCTGCATCAGGCTGAAAATGCCCTCCTGCATCCGGGCCCCGCCGCTGGCCGAAAAAATGACCAGCGGGAGATGCTTTGCTGCGGCATATTCAATAGCACGGGTGATCTTGTCACCTACCGCCGTGCTCATGCTGCCCATAAAGAACCGGCTGTCCAGCACAGCTGCAACACAGGCAATCCCACCGATGCGGCCGGTGGCGGTAACAACGGCTTCTTTCAGGCCGGTCTTGCTGCTCTGCGCCGCCAACTTTTCCGCATAGCCCGGAAATGCCAGAACATCCTGCGGCGGCAGATCTTCATCCAGTTCCCGGAAACTGCCGTGGTCCAGCACCAGACTCAGCCTGTAATAGCCGCCGATGGGCTGATGATCCCCGCAGTTGGGGCAGACAAACAGGCTTTTTGCCCAGATCTGCCGGGTCGCACGGCGGCCGCACTTTTTGCACTCGACAAACTTTGCTTCCGGGCGGGCAATGCCGGCATCCCGGCGGGCTTTCAGCTCAAAGGTGCGCTGGCGTGCCGTGCCCGAAAACAGTTCTCTGATATCGTTCATGGTTGGTTAAGCCTCAGTGTGTGCGGTGATGAAGTTGTAGATATCGCCCACGGTCTTGAGCTTTGCCAGCTCTTCGTCCGGGATGGACACGCCGCAGGCATCCTCCAAAGCCATGTTCAGCTCCACAGCGTCCAGACTGTCAGCTTCCAGATCCTCGGTCAGGCTGGCTTCCATGGTCACTTTTGCTTCGTCGCAGTTCAGGGTCTCGACAACGATCTTCTTCATCTCTTCAAAAGTCATAATAGGGTTCTCCTTTTTATTTTGATCGATTGATTTCAGGTTGAATGTCAGATTGCCTAAATATTTTGAGCTATCAGACAAGCACATTATACCCAAAACGCCGGGTAAGTCAATATAAATAGCTAAAATAATTTAGATTTTACAATTTTGACACAGATTGCCATCGGCAAAAAGCGGCCTTATCTGGAACTGCTGTGTGCCGCAAAAGATCGATGCTGCTGCCATCTCATCAATTGCAAAGATTTATCTGCTGGATTCAGCATTTTTGTATGGATGAAACGGACCGTGGCTCCCAATCAACAGAAAAAATGGTCTGCCGGATATTTTGTCCGGCAGACCATTTCTTGTGTCGCTATAGCAAGTCAACTTTTTAATGCAGCAGCAACGTCGTTGAATTGCATATCGCAGAGATGCTGTTTTACGGTTTCGCTAATTTCCTGATTTGCGATCATTTGATTTTTTGAATGCCGTAATATATCCCTGTGCAGCATAATATTTGCACCACGTTTCGCCATCTTCTTTTGAACCGGAATTGAAACTTCCACCGTGGATATAGAGGATCAAATACTGATCCTGTGTTTTGTCCTTTATAAGCCGTTCTGGTGCGCTCCCAAGCAGAGAGATTCTTACCAGTGCACTGGCAAGAAAAAACAAAAGAAAAATTCCAATGTACGCAACGATTTTTGTTGTCTTTCTCATATAATGTTATCCAACAGCAGTTTTCCGCATATTGCCCCCAGAACAATGGCAGCAGCAATCATGATCATCAACACAAGAAGTTCCTTCTTTTTCATTGTACCCCTTTTTCTTATGCGGCCATATCAATTTGCTGTTCCTGATGCAGAGGATTGCTGAGCAGTTCCGGTGTATCTCCGGTGAAGACCTTTGCCGCCGCTGCATCACCTTTCAGGAGCCACAGAAACCACGCTGTTACATAGCCATCGGCAGAGTAGAGCATTTTTCCGTGATCCATACCGCTCCGCAGAGCAGCTACTTTATCGTTCTTCACTGCATCGTAAAGCTGTTTTGCACCGTCGGACGTAATAACGTCGTTCTCCGTTGCAGCCAGAATGAACACTGGAGTAGTGGTTTTGTCTGGTTCATAGTGCATATTCAGTGCTTCTGCCAAATCCAGCTGTGTCGGAGAAAGGCTGACTGCGCAGGTGTACAAATCGCTGTGCGGTTGTTCGTTGATGGCGTTGAATACGGCCACACCGCCCTGCGAGTGGCCGGAGATCCCGATGTGTTCTGTATCCACTTTCTGATAAAAACGGCTGTCAGGGTTTTCATTTTCATTCAGAAGCCACGCCAGCGTTGTGTCTGCCGAACTGCCGGAATAAGTGCTTGGGTCTTCGTTGCCGATGACGATGAAGCCCCACGAAGCCAGATGCTGGAACAGTGCCGGATATTTGGAGCTGTACACACCCGTGCCATTCACAAACACGACCACCGGGTAGCTTTCCGCACTTTCCGTCAGCTCTTTGGGATAATAGACGTTGATATTACCCCATTCTTCTTCGGTGGGTACCTCCATGTGTTCCACCTGCGAAGTACCCATTGCCAGATATCTTGCTTCCAGCTCACCCCCGGTTTTTACCGTTTTGATGTAATTACTCGGAACAAACGGCTGCATGGACAGCAGCAGTAAAAGAATGGAAAGTGTTATCACAAGAATCACCCCCACGATCAGAATTATTTTTAGGAACCTTAAAATCATCTTCAGCGTCCAAAATTATTTGCTCATGTATTGATCCAGATATTCTTCCACCGTATCCAGATACTTCATATAGACCTTGTTGTCGTTTTGCAGACCGTGGCCGGAATGTTCCGCTACAAAATACTGATAGTCCACACCGTTTTCGTCCAGTGCGGCAACCAGTGGTTTCGAGGCTGCAAAGGGCTGCATCTTGTCGTGTGCGCCGTAACAGAGGACAGAGGGCACGGTGTTCTTTGTGACCCAGCGGTCTGCGGAGATCGGTTTGACGGCATCCAGATACGCTCCGGATGTGATATCACCCGGTGTAAGCGTTGTTCCCGACATTACGCTGAATAGGTTCGCTGCGGCTTCCGGGCTTTGGTCAAGCCCAAAGATCCCCCAGTCCTCTACATAAAAGCTGGCCGGCCCAACGGCCTCAAACACCAGTTTAACCGGAATCGGCGAGGTGTCTGCATCCCGGTAAGCGTAAATCAGGGCAAGGCATCCACCGGCACTGCCGCCGGAAATTGCCATCCGGTCGAGTTTGTAACCCAGTTTTTCGGCTTCTGCAACGACATACGGCATGGCCGCTTTGATCTCTTCGGACTGGCTGTATACACTAGCTTCCGGGTTTTCTTCCGTGCGCAATGTATAATTGATGCTCGCAGCCACATAGCCTTTGCTGCACAGCCATTCCAGCATCCCGGCGTCATCCGACTTGTCTCCGCTTGTAAATCCACCTGCGTGGAGATAGACCACAAGACCGTAGCTCTCATTGGTATGATTTGCTGGAACATACAGGTCAAATTTGTTGGCTGCACCATCCCCATAGGACAGGTCGGCGTACACTTTTCCGATTGCGTCACTCCATTGGACGGTATATTTCCCGTGGGTCGGGTCAAACTTCATCTTAAAAAGTGCCGACCCGGCAAAAGCTGCTAAAAATGCCGCTGTGTAAATCAGTCCCCACTTGAGCCGACCTTTTGATTTTACTTTTTTCACAGAACATTTCCTCCGAACAGTGTGCCGCCCAGCAGCAGATTCAGTACAGCACGAACAGCCAATCGCCCTAAAACTGCACCGAGAAGAATAACAATGAGAAGAATTACAAAACGTTTTTTCGTCAAATCCATCGTAAACACCTTTCCTCTTGACTTTTTGTTGAAACGAGTGTATCATCAAAAGCGCGATGAGTCAATCGTATCATCAAAAATGAGACAAAGAGGGGAATTTGTATCATCCCATGAAAAACATGAACAATCAGGAAAAGAACACTTATGTCCGGCAGCACATCCTGTCCGCACTGTTGGAACGGATGAAAACGCAGGATTTTGCCAACATCAGTATTCAGGCGGTAGTGGACGCAGCCGGTGTCGGGCGGGCATCCTTTTACCGCAATTTTGAAAGCAAAGAAGATGTACTGAAGCAGGAATCCGTTCGTTTGACGAGCGGATGGAAAGCGCAGTTCGACCAGGAACACCCGAACGGGACACCGGGGCAGGAGAATCTATGGCTTATCAGCCTGCTGGACTTTTACAAAGAACATTCCGATTTTTATCTTGCTCTGTATCAGGCTGGTTTGTCTGATATTGTGTTGGAAACCATTCTCGGTTATTTTGACCGCTCTCCGGAAATCCCCAACGCACTGGCCTATCTGAACTCGGCAATCGGCTATATGTTCTATGGCTGGGTGCACGAGTGGATGTGCCGGGGGATGCAGGAATCCGGAACAGAACTTGCCCGGATGTTTGCGGAGGCACAGAAAAATAAATAAAACAAAACAGGGCGTATCTCCACAAAGAAAATACGCCCTGCCTTATTGTTCTTGTCAAAAAACAAAAATCCGAACCTTTCTCCTGATGAGAAAAGGTTCGGATTTTCATTGTTTGGTGCGGATAAGAGGACTTGAACCTCCACCGAGTTGCCCCGATTAGAACCTGAA
>CALDNF010000110.1 GCA_937917475.1 uncultured Faecalibacterium sp. | reverse complement strand
CTGCAATGGTCTTGAGCAGGGTGGATTTGCCCGAGCCGTTCAGGCCCACAAGGCCGTAAAAGTCGCCGGGCATGATGTCCAGACTCACGTCCCGCAGGGCATAGAATTCGTCGTACTGTAACCGGCCCTGCACCAGAGCCAACAGATATTCCTTCAGGCTCTCGTGCTTTTCGGTGGAGAGGTTGAAGCACATCGAAACATGATCGATCTTGATGATAGGTTCCATTCTTCTCCCTCCTCAGATGTGCAGGACAAAGCGGTCCTGCGTTTTGCGGAACATCCGCACGCCGATCAGCATGGAGAGCACGGCGCAGATGCCGCAGACAAGGAACATATTCCGGTCCAGCGGGATGCCCCACATCAGGGTGCGGCGGAAGCCGGTGATATACCAGTACATGGGGTTCAGCTTGATGATCTGCTGCATATTGAACCCGCCGATGGTAAACGTCATCTGGGTGGGGTCATAGAAGATGGCAGAGAAGTAAAGCAGTGCCGTGATGAACACGCTCCAGATGTGCATGATATCCCGGAAGAACACCGTGGCCGCCGCAAGGAACAGCCCCACGCCCAGACTGAAGAAGAACAGGGTGACAAGGGGGTAGATGACCTCGATGATGGTCCAGTGGAGCGGGCTGCCGGTAAAGATCATCACCAGTGCCAGAGCCACAAAGCTGAACACGCAGTTGACCATGGCAAAGCAGCACTTTTCCAGCGGGAAAATATACTTGGGGATATACACCTTTTTGAGCAGGGGAGCTGCACTGAGCACGCTGCCCATGCTGGTGGAGGTGGCTTCGTTGAAGAAGTTGAAGAGCAGCTGGCCGCACATCAGGAATACCGGGAAGTTGTCAATGCCGCTGCCCCGCATATCCATCAGGCTGCTGAACACGGCCCAGTACACCAGACACATCAGCAGAGGGTTCAGCACGCTCCACACCACACCCAGTACACTGCGGCGGTATTTGAGCTTGAAGTCACGGCTGACAAGGTTCCACAGCAGATAGCGGTACCGCCAGAAGCCGTTAAACATACTTTTCAGCTTTGCCACGGGCGATCACCACTTTTCAAAGAATTCAAACTTCTGGGATGCAAAGGACTCATGCAACTTGTCCTTTGCGCTGGTCTTGTGCTCACAGCCGCAGTCGGGCCACTGGACATTCACCGTGGGATCATCGTAGGGGATGCCGCCCTCGCTGGTGGGGTCATAGACATCAGTGCACTTGTAGCAGAACTCGGCCACATCGCTCAGCACCAGAAAACCGTGTGCAAAGCCCTCGGGGATATAGAACATCTTCTTGTTCTCCTCCGACAGGGTCACGCCCACCCACTTGCCAAAGGTGGCACTGTTGGGGCGGCAGTCCACGGCAACGTCATAGACCTCGCCCTTGGTCACCCGCACCAGCTTGCCCTGCGTGTGGTTCTTCTGGAAATGCAGGCCCCGCAGCACGCCCCGGGTGGAACGGCTCTGGTTGTCCTGCACGAATTCCTTGTCGATGCCGGCTTCTGCGAACTGGTCCTTCTGGTAGGTCTCCATGAAGTAGCCACGGTCATCGCCGAACACCTGCGGCTCGATCACCACAACACCCGGAATCTCGGTCTGCGTAAAAGTAAACTTACCCATTTTTCTTGTCCTCTCTGTTTTTTCTGTATGATTTTTAATGTTTCGTTTTATTTGGAAAAGCATTTGAGCTTTTTCGCTTTTTTCGACGCCCAAGCCACTTGACCACACCATAGGTCACTGCGGCAGCTGCGGCAGTGCAGCCAAGAGAAATGGCTGCAAGCTTCCACGGGGAAAAGACAGGCTTTGCAGCGGCGGAAGCGGGCAGAGCTGCATTGGCATTTTTCTCGATCAGCTCTTCCAGCCCGGTGATCTCTGCCCTGACCCGGACACTGGCCGATTCCTGTTTTTCACCGCCGCTGACGGTGTACACGGCGTACACTTCCGGTTCGCTGCCCAGAACATACTGTTCCGGCAGTTCCAGCTGCACCGACACATCTGAGGCTGTCAGCCCATCGGCCAGCAGCAGCCGGGTGCCGGGGTCCGTGACGGTCAGAGTGCCCAGCGGTCCGCCGCCGCCCGCCGCTGTGAGCTCTGCGGTAACGCCTTGTGCCGGGATATCGGTATAGTTTTTGAAATTGGCAAATGCATAGTCCAGAAGCGTCCGCACATCGTTGTATTTGTCGGTCTTGATCTGGCTCTGCATGGTCACGCAGATCAGCCGCACGCCGTCCTGCTCCGCAAGACAGACGTAGCTGTACCGGGCAATGTTGGTGTAGCCGATCTTGGAGCCCTGAATGGCAGGGATATAATACCGGCTGGACCCCACCCGCATTTTATCCTGCTGGTGGAAATACCGGGTCACCGGCTGGATGTTGGTGGGCTCCATGGTGTACATCTCGTTCCGGGTAAACAGGGTCTCGAACCCGGGCTGAGTCAGGGCCCAGCGGAGGATCTGCGCCATGTCGTAGCAGCTGGTATAGTGGTCCTCGTCACTGATGCCGTGGGGGTTGGCAAAGTGGGTGTGGACAAGGCCCAGTTCCTTGACCTGTGCGTTCATCTCCGCCACACCCTCGGCGATGGACCCGCCGCCGAAATACTCCGCCAGCAGGTTGGCTCCATCGTTGGCACTGGCCATCATGGTGGCGTAAAGGGCATCGGTAAGGGGAACTTCTTCCCCTTCCTGCAGGGCGATATGGCTGGAATCCGTGCCCGCCAGCGAGTAAACATCCTCGTGGCTGACGGTCAGCTTTACATCGTCCCACTCCCCCTGCGCCTTTTCGCAGGCAAGACCCAGCGTCATCACCTTGGTAATGGATGCCGGGTGAAGCTCTTCGTCCATATTCTGCTGGGCCAGCACAAGACCGGTGTCTGCATCGATGATGCAGTAGGCCTCGGTGGCGGTCAGCTGCGGCCCTGCTGCCGCCGCCCCCGGCGCAAACAGGGCGCATAGTAAAATCAGCACCGCACACCATGCGGCGATGGGATGTTTCATTTTACCTTCTCCGTTTTTCCAAAGTCATATAGAATAGTATACCACACTTTCCCCTTGCTGAAAAGATTTGTTTCAGATCAGCAGGGGTTGGAGCTGACATCCCTGCAAGGCAGCAGCCAGCGTCTCCGGCAGGCGGGTCAGGTCCGCCTTCAGGCTCTGGGGTTTTTCCGCCGGGTCATCCTGTCCATAGGGCACAAAATAGTATCCCTTGCGCTGGCGCAGCCGGGCGATGTTCTCCCCCGAGGCTCCCAGCCCATCGTTGGTGGACACTGCCACCACCACCGGGCACCCCACCCGGAGCAGACTTTTTGCTGCCAGCGTCACCGGCGTATCCGAGATGCCCGCCGCCAGCTTTGCCAGCGTGGTACCGGTGCAGGGAGCGATCACCAACGCCGCCGCTTCCCGCTTGGGGCCCAGCGGCTCCACGGCCTGCAGCGTGTCCCGCACCGGATGGCCGGTCAGCGTTTCCAGCTGCTGCCGCCAATGGACCGCCGTGCCAAAGCGGGTATCCAGCCCCGCCGCCGCAAAGCTCATCACCGGCACAAGGTCCCATCCCGCAGCCCGGAGCCGGTCCGCCTGTTCCAGCGCAGGGGCCAGAGTGCAGAAACTGCCGCAGACCCCGAACGCAAGGGTTTTCTTCGTGTTCATGACCGTTCCTCCCTCTCCCGCCGTTCATTTCTCTCGTTCAGGATATCGCACACCGTCTGCGCCACAGCTTCCCCCGCCGTTTCAGGGGCGCAGGCCGCAGGCAGGCTCAAAGCATGGATGGCCTGATGCCCCAGCCGCCGGGCAGCGTCAAAGTCGGTGCCGCCGGGGCGGGATGCCAGGTCCACAATGAGGCTCCCGGGCCGCAGCCGGGCCAGCACCGGCGGGGTCAGCACCAACGCCGGGACGGTGTTCACCACGGTATCAAAAGCCGGGGCCATGGTTTCCAGCCGGGCCAGCGGGATGGCCTGCATCCCAAGGCTTTCGGCCTGCGCCCGCTGTACCGGGCGGCGTGCCGCCACGGTCACCCGGGCCCCCAACGCCGCCAACCGCACCCCCAACGCCTGCCCCACCGGGCCAAACCCGGCCAGCAGCACTGCTGAGCCATACAGCGTCCGGCTGCGCTCCCGCAGCAGGATGCCGATGCACCCTTCCGCCGTGGGGATGGCATTGCGCACCGTCAGTTCCTCCCGGGCAAAGTAGTCCACCAGCTCCACCCCGGCTTCCCGGGCGATGTCCTTTGCCTGCTGCGACAGCATCCCGCCCAGAGCCAGCGCACCGGGCTTTGCGGCCCGCAGCAGCTCCGCCAGTGGGGCCCGGGCCTCGTCCAGCGGCAGGGGCAGCAGGATGTAATCCGCCAGCGGCACCTGTTCCGGGCCTTCCACCCGGTAGCCTGCCCGGGCCAGTGCCCGGCCCGCCGCTTCCTGCCGCCGGTCGCTCCCGATAACTGCAAACCGCCTGCGCTCCTCCATGGCCCATTCCTCCCCCAGAGTTTGCGCCATCCTATGCCGCAGCCGCCCGGAGCGTGACAGCAAAAGAGCTCCCCCGGTTTCCCGGGGAAGCTCAGTGGGGTCATATAATGTTTGGAATTGCCAGACGATTAGGCATCCTTTGCAAAAACAATGCAAATGTAAACATTGGAGCCAATCGACCGAACGGCAACGCCAGCATACTTATAGTTCGAATAGCCGATATTGTAATCAGACTTCCAGTTCCAAGTTGCATTGTTGTAATCGCTGGCAGAAATACCACGAGTACCAATGTAGTAGGGCTCCACCACCTGCAGGCCAGCAATTGCCGTGCCAGTCAAAACTTCCTTATCCCATCTGCTCTTCATCGCATCTTTGCTGATCTCGCCGTTCAGATACTGAACATAGATATTCAGACCCTTTTCAGCAACACTATCCAGAGAAGCGTACTCAGTCACCTTGGTGCGACCGTTGTAAGTGCGAGCCTCATTGATTTTGGCTACAACAGTGGGATACCGGTTAGACACAGAGCCATCAGCAGTGCCGCCGCAGCCGGTCATCATGAGCATCATCATGACTGCTGCCAGAGCAATTGCCACACAACGTTTCATGGTTTTCATAAGTTTTATCCTCCTTAGAATAAGAATCGGATTCACACAAAGCGTTAAGGAACCCCTTCCTTAACTTTGTCTTTAGAATACCTCTACCTTCATAATTTTGTCAATAGAATTTCTCATTTTTGTCACTTTCCCCAACAAATTTGTACACAATTTAAGCAAAGGTTATAATACCCTCTCAGTCTCGCTGATGCTCGCCAGCTCCCCCAGAGGGGGAGCCATTGGCAAATTGATGCAGTTTTCGCTGGACGCTTAAAGTACCTATTGCATAAAGCAACCGGGCCCTGCGGTCTAGATTCACGGCTGCTTTGTACAACCTCTCCGTCAATGCTTCGCATTGCCACCTCCCCTTGTAGGGGAGGCCTTGGCAGACCGCAAAGCTTTCCCTCTTCGCCTGGGGCTCCCCTACCAGGGGAGCTGCCGAACGAAGTGAGACTGAGAGGTTGGACGAAGGACAGCCTGCCCTAGACAACAAGGCCCGGTATTTTGCGTTATGAAAAGCTTTGTTCAGTCAGTATCCGTTGCCCGGCCTGCCAAGGGCTCCCCCTCTGGGGGAGCTGGCATTGCGAAGCAATGACTGAGAGGGCTACTGGGAGAGCTGTCACGGCAACGCCGTGACTGAGAGGGCTATGGGAGAGCAAGCCCGGCAGCGTCCGAGCCGCAGAAGATTGGAAACAAAAAAACCTCCCCCGATTTCCACCGGGGGAGGTCATTTTTCACTTATGCAGAACGGATGCTTCCCTGACGTGCGGTCCGTTTATTACTTGAGATACTTGGCTACCGCCCGGGCCACGATGCCGCCCAGAATACCGGAGACCAGGAACTCGGCCACGCCCTGCACGCCGACCAGCAGGACCACGAACATCAGGGGATTTGCGGCCCCCTTTGCGGCCACGATGTTCTGGATGTAGTCGCAGCCATAGAAGGCCAGCACGATATAGCCCATAAAGAACAGAGTATTGAGGGCCGGGGCGCACATGGCACTGACGATGTAGCTCCAAGTGCGGGATTTATCCAGCTTGCTCAGGCCCGCAAACACAAGGCCGGTACACAGGCCCATCAGGACACGCATCCCCACACAGAGGATGAAGGTGTTCACCGGGCTGACCTGAAACAGGGCACCGGTCATGGCCGATGCACCGGTCACAGCGTCGTAGAAGCTGACGGCACCGAACACGCCGCCCAGAATGGCACCGGCGGCGGGGCCCATCGTGATCGCACCCACGGCAATGGGAAGGGTCAAAAAGCTCATGTAAAGCGGGCCCATGGGCACACTGCCCAGACCGATGGCCTTCATGACCAGCTCAATGGCGACCAGCAGAGCCAGCCGGGTGAG
>CALDNF010000109.1 GCA_937917475.1 uncultured Faecalibacterium sp. | reverse complement strand
GGTGCAGCTCTTGTGCTTCTCGTCCACAACGTAGTCGCCGTCGGCCTGCTCATCGGTCTCCACTTTGTCCTGCAATTCCACCACCACGCTCTTGCGCAGGGTGCGCACAAAGCGGTCTACCTGCGTATACAGGCTGGAAGAGTCTTCGCCCCGGCCGGAAATGATCAGGGGGGTGCGGGCTTCATCGATCAGGATGGAGTCCACCTCATCGACGATGGCGTAGGCATGGCCCCGCTGCACCATGTTGTCCTTGTAGGTCACCATGTTGTCCCGCAGGTAGTCAAAACCAAACTCGTTGTTGGTGCCGTAGGTGATGTCAGCTTCGTAGGCACGGCGGCGTGCATCGCCGTCCAACCCCTGCACGATCAGACCCACCGACAGGCCCAGCCAGCGGTAGAGCTTGCCCATCCACTCGCTGTCGCGCTTGGCCAGATAGTCGTTGACGGTGACAACGTGCACACCCTCGCCGGTCAGGGCGTTGAGGTAGGCGGGCAGGGTAGCCACCAGCGTTTTGCCTTCACCGGTCTGCATCTCAGCGATGGCACCCCGGTGCAGGGCGATGCCGCCGGTGACCTGCACCGGGAAATGCTTCATGCCCAGCACACGCCATGCGGCCTCACGGCAGACGGCAAAGGCATCGGGCAGGATGTCGTCCAGAGACTTTCCCTCGGCCAGCTTCTGCTTGAGGGCAGGGGTCTGCGCCTGAAGCTCAGCATCGGACATAGCCTGATATTTGGGCTCCAGTGCGAGCACTTGCTTGGTGATCGGGTTGATCTTTTTCAGCTCCCGATCCGAAAAGCTGCCGAAGATTCTTTCAGCAAGGGACATTGTTACACCTCGTCTATTCCAAGATTCAAGTTGGGGCAAAACTGCCCGAAACGTAAAAACACAGATACATCTATATGATACACCAAAGCGCAAAAAGCGTCAAACCCACAGTCTGATTTTATCGCAGATTTGAATGAACATTCTGTAAAATCGTGCCCGGAAAATGAAGAAATGGCTAAGAAATTAAAAAGCCGCCGCAAAATGCGACAGCTTTGGTGCGAAAATATTTGAGTTCCCTTCAGGCCGAGCAACCGGGAAAAGCCTTGCAGACGCCGGGTCCTGCTCGATCAGGAGCACCGGCGGAGGGAAAGCGGGAACAATCAGGCTGCCTCGCAGAAGACTTTGCGCAGGGCGGTGTTGGACTCGATGACCTTTACCAGCAGCACGCCCAGAACGGTGCAGCTGATCAGCTCACCAACACCCACCGAGATGCCGTTGGTGATGCAGGCCAGCCAGATGGGGGCGGAAGAGGACGGGTCCGGGAAGAGGACGGCGATCTCGATGCCGATGATGACGGCGTTGAAGAGCACCGGCGGCAGGGAGGCTGCGATGGCCAGACCCTTGAAGCGGAGGTTCCGCAGTTTGTAAGTCACCAGACAGGCCAGCAGGGTGGCCAGAGTGCCGAAGATCACATCCACGATGGTGGAGCCCAGCAGGTTGGCAAGGAAGCAGCCCAGCACCACGCCGAAGATGTACTCGGCACCAAAGACGGGCAGCAGGCAGAGAGCCTCGGCAATACGGACCTGCACGGCACCGTAGGAAAGGGGCTGCAACGCCATGCAGAGCACGACATAGAGAGCTGCGACCAGTGCGCAGCGGACCAGCTTGCGGACGGAAGAATTCTGATTCATAATATAACTCCAGCGGAATGATTTTGACCGCACAGGGACCGCCAGCCCCTGCGGGTTTGGCCCGGCGTGGTTCGAGACATGCCGGGGAGCCTAAAATCCTAAGTTGCTCTTTGGAGCCGCAAAAAGCGGCAGAGGAAATTATAGCATAACTCCGCTTGAATTGCAATCTTGAATTGAAACAAAGAGACCGGGTCCTGCGCCGGGCCGCTGGCAGGATGCCGTCGACCCGGACCGCAGGACCCGGTTGTTTGTATGAAAAATCAGTCTCTCGGTTTGCCGACATAGACCATGGCAACGGTGTCAGGGCCGGTGTTGGCCGAGACTACACCGCCCAGATGGAAATTGATGAGCGGCGGTTTGCCAAACTCCTTCCGGCAGAGCCTTTCCAGCTCAGCAGCCTGCGGAATGTTGGTGTGGCCGATCATATACTCAAAATCCTCCACGCCTTCGCTGCGCTTTTTGCACAGCTCGACCATGGCAGGCACGACCTTGTCATCGCCCCGGACCTTGGCTTCCACCTTGGTCTTGCCGTCGATGAGGGTGATGATGGGGCGGATGCCCATCAGCTCGCCCATGACGGCGGCAGCAGCGGAGATGCGGCCGCTCTTCTTCATCTGCTTGAGGCTGTAGGGTCCCAGAATGATCTCCATCTTGTTCATCTGGGTCTCAAACTCCTGAATGACGTGAGAGATCTCAGCCCCATTCTGAAGCTTGCGGGCCATTTCACAGACATACCAGCCAAAGGGCATGGAGTAGGTGTGGGGGTCCAGCAGGTGGATCTTCATGTGATGCTCGGGCCGCTCTTCCCGCAGCATCCCCTGCGCCATAACGGCATTGTTGTAGGTGGAAGAGCCGCTGCGGTTGATGGGCACATGGATGACATCGGTGTAGCCCTCGTCCACATACTGGCAGTATTTCTCACAGAACTGGATGGGGGTGATGGCAGCAGTGGAAGGAATGCCCTTGGCTGCCCGCATCTTCTCGTAGAACTCTTCATTGGTGCAACTTACCCGCTCCACATAGTCCACATCATCCAGCAGGATGTGGAAGCTCATAATGTCAATGCCGTATTTCTCGGCCATCTCCTGCGGGATGTCGCAGGAGGAGTCGGTCAGGATCGCAATTTTGCTCATAGTGTTCCTCATTTCCATTCATAGTCTCGCAGATGGCCGTGGTCCAGAAGTTCCGGGAAATCCCACTGGCGCAGCACCTCATATACGCCCACGGCCACGCTGTTGGACAGGTTCAGGCTGCGGCAGGTGTCCCGCATGGGCATCCGGATGCAGTGCTCCTGATTGGCGGCCAGCAGGGCCTCCGGCAGGCCGGCATCCTCCCGCCCAAAGACGAGATATGCGCCGTCCGGATAGGCCACATCGGTGTATCGCTGGGGTGCTTTGGTCGTAAAATAATAATAGGGGCCGCTGTTCCGGGCAAAGAAATCCTCGAGCCCATCGTAATAGGTGATGTCGAGGTAATGCCAGTAATCAAGCCCGGCGTGCTTGAGTTTTTTGTCGTCGATGGCAAAGCCCATGGGGCCCACCAGATGCAGCCGGCAGGCGGTGCAGGCACAGGTGCGGGCCACATTGCCGGTGTTCTGAGGGATGCGGGGCTCCACCAGAACAATATTCAACGTTGGTTTCTCGCTCATGGCAGCCTCCTTAAAAGTCCCGCAGGGGGCACAGCCGGGGCAGCAGGGGCTCGAACCAGACACCGTACCGGGGGTCCTGCCCGGCGGGGGTGTTCTGGATGGCCAGCGAGACGAACTCGGCGGCGTTGTCAGCGGCGGCACTGAGGGCGTTGCCCTGAATGAGGGAGCCAATCAGCACAGCCCCATACAGGTCTCCGGTGCCGGGAAAGCTGCGGTCGATGTGGAGCTTTTTGATCACAAAACGGTCTTTGCCGCCGCCTGCGCATCCAATGTACTTGCCCAGCGGCAGGCCGGTGACAACGGCATTAGGAGCAAGCCGGGTCAGGGCATCGGCCAGAGCCTGCGCTCCGGCATCGTCCAGAACTTCCGCCGGGTCAGGTTGCTCCAGCAGCAGGCTGGCTTCGGTGGCATTGGGCAGGATGAGGTCTGCCTGCCGGCAGAGATTCCGCATCCGGTCGATGAGGGCGGGGGTCACGGTGGAATAGGCCTTGCCGTTGTCGCCCATCACCGGGTCCACGACCTTGCGGGCAGCGGGCCAGAAGGCAAAAGCTTTTTCGGCCAGAGCCACCTGCTCTTCCCCCCCGAGGTAGCCGGTGTAGATGCAGTCAAACTCCATCCCCAGCTCCCGGTAATGATCCAGTGCAGCCTGACCGTAAGCACAGCCGTCCAGCCGGGCCGGTGTGCCAAAGCCGCCGGTGTGGGTGGACAGCACTACGGTGGGCAGGGCGATGGGCTGTACCCCCATCACCGATAGCACCGGCAGGATCACTGCAAGGCTGCACCGGCCTGCACCGGACAGGTCGTGGATGCAGAGCACTTTTTTCGGTTCGTTTTGTTTCAGCAAAAAAGTATCCTCCTTCGCAGAATATGCTTTGGGAATCGGGCGTGCGCCCATAATATCTTCAGCATACCATACAGTATACCACATTTTCCTGCGCAAAAAAAGCGTATACCGGATTCTTTGTCGGAAATACTAGTCACGGCAGCAAAAATCACAGCCGAAAGGAGAGCTTTCTTATGAAACATCAACGCTCTGAAAATACCGCCGGAAGTATGCTGATGGGGATGGCAGCGGGGGCTGCGCTGGGAATGGCGGGCACCCTGATGGCCACCCAGAACCAGCGTCAGGTCAAACGCACCGTCCGGAAACTGGCCAAGGGAGCGGAGCACGCCGTGGCGCAGCTGGACCAGATGGTGGGAGACTTTGTAGAAAAGAAGATGGAAGGCTGAAAACAGCAGAGAGCCGCCCGGCCGGGCGGCTCTCTGCTTTGGGTCAGATTATTTTACCCAGATGCACATCCGGGCGGAGGTATTGATCTCGCCAAGGATGCTCATGTCCATCTGGATGTTGCAGGTGACCAGCAGCGATTTGTTCAGATCACTTCCGGTCAGCACCGAGGCGGGCAGGTTCTTGATGGTGAGCACAGCAGTGTTTTTCTCAAAATCGCCGCTCTTCACACCGTCGTAGCTCATATCGCCGATGGTCAGGCCGGTCAAAGAACCGGTGACGCCCATCTTGGACACCTGCTTGATGGGCAGCGAGAGGGTATAGGTGCCATTGGACTGGCGGGTGAGGGTGGCCTCACGGTCTGAGTCTACGCCGCTGTTTGCCATGGACTCCTTATCGGATTTTTCTTTCCAGAATTTGACGCCGACGCTCTGCCTGGATGCGGCGGCTGCGCCAAGTGCCAGAATACAAAGCAGCGCAAGGGTGAGGACCATTGCGCCGGTACGTTTGATGGTTTGGGTCATGATTGATCTGCCTTTCCTGCCGCAGTGCGGCACTCTGCCGGGACGGTTTGATGATTCAAACCCGGCGGTTCAAATCAAAAGTAGCATACCAAGTTCCAAATGTCAATCAGGTTCGTAATTGTTTCACAAAAGTATTGCACGCAGGAAACAATTGATTGTGAAAAACAAAAGCCGCAGGCTTCTCAAAACGAAAAGCCTGCGGCGGTTTTATGTGTTCAGGAGAGATCAGACCTCAAAGTTGGGATCGTCCTTCAGGACGTGGATCTCGCTCATAAAGGGGCTCTGC
Source organism: uncultured Faecalibacterium sp. (assembly GCA_937917475.1). Taxonomy (GTDB): domain Bacteria; phylum Bacillota; class Clostridia; order Oscillospirales; family Ruminococcaceae; genus Faecalibacterium. The sequence continues at coordinate 859 of CALDNF010000109.1, read as the reverse complement.
TCGGGGTCCTGGAACGGAGCTTCCTTGACATACTTGTTCAGCTGGACAGCAGTACGGTTGGGGTCGGCAATGGTGCCTGCGCCGCCAATGCAGCCGCCGGGGCAGCCCATGCCTTCCAGCAGGTAGCCGTTGTACTTGCCGGCCTTTGCCAGCATCAGCAGCTTCTTGCACTCGGCCAGACCCTGTGCGGATGCGATCTTGACCTCCATGTCGGGGTGCCATTCCTTGATCTTGTCAGCAACGGCCTTGGCAACGCCGCCGGACTGTGCAAAGCCGCGGCCTGCACCGGAAGCGGAGCAGAGGGCTGCCTCGTTGGGATCGACTTCCAGAGAATCGAAGTCCAGATCCTTGCCCTCCATGATGCCGGCCAGCTCTTCGAAGGTCAGCACAAAGTCAACATCGCTGCGGACGGTGCGGCGGGAAGCTTCCAGCTTCTTTGCGGCGCAGGGTCCGATGAAGCACATCCGGGCGGTGGGATCCTTCTGCTTCATCATACGGGCGGTAAAGACCATGGGGGTCATGGTCATGGAGATGTTCTTTGCCAGAGCGGGGAAGGCGGTCTTTGCCATCATGCTCCATGCCGGGCAGCAGGAAGTTGCCATGAAGTCCAGCTTCTCAGGAACCTCCTCCAGGAAGTCGTGAGCCTCGTCCACGGTGCACAGGTCGGCACCGATAGCGACTTCCACCACATCATAGAAGCCGACGGCCTTCAGGGCAGCCTTGAGCTTGCCGGTGGAAGCCAGAGCGGGGAACTGATTGACGAAGGCGGGAGCCACCAGAGCATAAATGCGGTCGCCCCGGTTGAAGCCCTGGATCAGCTGATAGATCTGGCCCTTGTCAGCAATGGCACCAAAGGGGC
>CALDNF010000108.1 GCA_937917475.1 uncultured Faecalibacterium sp. | reverse complement strand
CGGGGTCTTCTTCGTTTTCCACCAGCAGGTTGATGCTCATCACATCAATGCCCATCCTGCTCTGGATGGGCCAGCAGCCCTTGTCATCGGCCATGGCACGGCCATGGATGCCGAACAGTTTGGGGATGGACGGGCCGGTGATATCGGCATCCAGGATGCCGCAGTGATAGCCCCGGCGGGCCATGGCGCAGGCCAGCAGTGCGCTGGTCATGCTCTTGCCCACGCCGCCCTTGCCCGACACAACGCCAATGACCTTTTTGACGCTGCTGTTGGGGTTGGGAGCATCGTGCTGGGGAGCTGCTTCACGGGAAGAACACGCTGCGCCACAGCTGGAGCAGTCATGGGTACATTCTTCACTCATTCTCTCGTTGCGCACTGCCGCAGCCAGAGCCGGGGCGGTGCGCTTCCTCCTTGTTTTTTGTTGAAAAAGGCGTTGCCGCCTTTATAACCTTTCTATATCATACCACAAAACTATGAGAGAAACAACCCGCAGGCCTCCTCAGTTTTAACATAGCGTATAGACGTCTTGTCCGGCTGCATATGCTGTACGAGGACCAGAGCGGGGGAGGGAAGAGCGGTATGGGGCGAAGCTATCTGAAAAATGCCGCCCTGATGACCGGGGCGGACGTGCTGCTCCGGTTAGCGGGGCTGGGGCTGCGCATCTATCTGGCAAATGTTCTGGGCGGAGAGGGAATGGGACTGTATCAGCTGGTGCTGGCCGTCTACTCCCTTTTTGTTACGCTGGCAACGGCGGGGGTATCGGTGGCGGCGACCCGCCTGATGGCCGAAGAATTGAGCCGGAGCCGGGCAGCAGCCCGGGGAATGTTGGTGCGCCTGTTGGGGGCCGGGCTTGCGCTGGGCACCGCTGCCATGGGGGCGCAGTTCGGGCTGGCAGGGCTTGCGGCAAAATGGTGGCTGGGAGATGAGCGGGCAGCGTTTCCGCTGCGTGCCGCTTCATTTGGTCTGCCCTGGATGGCGGTGTCTGCGGTGCTTCGTGGATTTTTTATTGCACGACGGCGGGTGGAGCCCAATGTGGTAAGCCAGCTGGCCGAGCAGAGCATCCGGGTGGGGATCATTGCTCTTGTGCTGGAAGGAAGCTCCGGACTGGACGCAGGCCGACAGTGTGGCGCAGTGCTGGGAGCCACCGCAGTCAGCGAGATGGTATCGGCCCTTTTCATGGCAGGCTTCTGTCGGCGGGAGATGAGACGCTGCTTTTGCGGCGTAAAGCCGGAACGGCCCATCGACCCGGGGCGGCGGCTCTGGGAAATTTTGTGGCCGGTGGAGGGAGGACGCTGTCTTGCCAGTGCCCTTCACACGGCGGAAAATATGCTGGTACCCGCCTGTCTGACGGTTTATCTGCTGGAAGCGGGGGGCCGGGACGCAGCCCTGACCCAATATGGCAATTTAAAAGGTATGGCTCTGCCCCTGCTTACCTTTCCCTTTGGGCTTCTGGGCAGTCTTTCGGTGCTTTTGATGCCGGAGATCACCCAGGCGCACATCCGGCGGGAGACGGTGCGTCTGGCCCATCTCATCGACCGGATGCTCCGGCTCACCGGGTATTTCTCTGCTTGGGCAGGGGCGGTATTCTGGGTCTGGGGCGGGCCATTGGCGCAGACTCTTTACCACAGTGCAGAGGCAGGATTCTATCTCGAGGTTCTGGGCCCGGCCATGCCGCTGCTTTATCTTGAAAGCATGGTTGACGGTGCCATGAAGGGCATCGGGGAGCAGCGGGCCGTGTTCCGGTACAGTGTCTGGGATTCGGTGCTCCGCATTGCCGGAGTGATCATTCTGCTGCCTCGCTGGGGAATGAAAGGGTTTCTCTTTGTCATCCTGCTGTCCTCCCTTTATACCTGCACCGCCAATACCCGGCGGCTGCTGGTCTGCTGCGGAATCGAGTTTACAACGGCAAAATTCTGGCGTTGGCTGGGGGCTCCGATGGCTGCGGCTTGTGCGGGAGCGGCAGCGGGGCAGGTGTTCCATCTGCTGCTGACACCTCTGCTTGGAGGCGAACTTCCGTTGCAGCTGCTTGCTTTGGCAGCGGGCGGGCTGGGGACTTCAGCGGTCTGCCTTGGGGCTGCATGGCCGCTGGGGCTTGGCTGTGAACTGCTTTCGGCTCTGACCCTGCACCGGGTAAAACAAACGAAAAATACAGGGAATTCGGAATTTTCTGGACAGCGGGGCGGGAATTGAGTATAATACAATAGATATCATGGCGGAACAGGGCATTTTGGGGATAAAAGGCCGGCCGTCGGGATCAAATATGCTGCGGACAGGCTCCGCACCAAAGCAAAAGAGGACTTTTTGTGAAAAAGATGAATCATTTTACGCCGAGAGTTGTGCTGCGCCGGACATTTCTTGTGCTGCTGGATGCGGCCATCGTGGCGTTCAGCTTTTATTTTGCACTGCTGCTCCGGGCGGACGGCGCAGCCAATGAAGAGGTCTGGTGGCCGCATAACCTTCAGATCCTTTACCATCATCTGCCCTGGATCGTGGCGGTCTATCTGGTCTGCTTTCTGGCGGGCGGGCTCTACAGCATCCTCTGGAAATATGCCGGGGAGCGGGATCTGATTCGTCTGGCCGGGACCATTGCTGTGCCGACGGTCATTGTCTATCTTGTGAATAAGACGCTGATCCATGGTGTGCTTTTCAACTCGGCCAATGCCATGGCGGCGGTGTTCATTCTGCTGCTGATGGGCGGCAGCCGTTTGGCCTGGCGGCTCTTCCTCAACCACTCCCTTGGGGAACGGCTGAGAGGGAATACCAGCAAGGACCCCAACCGCCCGGTGATGATCGTAGGTGCGGGCGAGGCCGGCGGCTGGGCCATCAATGTCTGCAAGACCAATACGCTCTACGGCCACCCGGTGGTGGCTGTGGACGATGACCCCAATAAGCTGAACCAGACCATCCACGGTGTGCCGATCAAGGGAACGCTGGAACAGATCCCGGACCTGTGCGCAAAATACAGCATCCACACCATCATCATTGCGATCCCTACTCTGAAGGGCAGTCGCCTGAACCATGTCATTGATCTCTGTGTTTCCACCCACTGTGCCGTTCAGATTTTGAGCGACCCGCAGCTGGTGGGGGCCGGTGCACCTCAGCAGGGGGCCTTCCGGGAACTGAACACCGCTGACTTCCTTTCCCGGGAGGAGGTCACGCTGGACACCGCCAAAATTTCCGGTTACCTCACGGGCAAAACGGTGCTGGTCACCGGCGGCGGCGGAAGCATCGGCAGCGAACTCTGCCGTCAGGTCATGAGGTTCCATCCCGGCAAGCTGCTGATCTTTGATATCTACGAGAACTGCGCCTATGAGCTGCAGATGGAGCTTCAGCAGAAATACGGCCGGGAGGTGCCGGTCACGGTGCTCATCGGCTCCATCCGGGACAAAAAGCGGCTGGATGAGGTGTTTGAGACGTATCATCCCACGGTGGTGTTCCATGCCGCTGCCCATAAACACGTCCCCCTGATGGAAGTGAGCCCGGCAGAGGCGGTCAAGAACAATGTCCTTGGCACCAAGAACCTTCTGACCAGTGCCAGTGAGCACGGCGTGGAGCGGCTGGTGCAGCTGTCTACTGACAAGGCAGTCAACCCCACCAGCGTCATGGGCTGCACCAAGCGGCTTTGTGAAATGCTGATCCAGACCTTTGCGGGCAACACCGAGATGAAGTGTGTGGCCGTCCGCTTCGGCAATGTGCTGGGCAGCCATGGCAGTGTGATCCCGCTGTTTGAATCCCAGATCAAAAAGGGCGGGCCGGTCACATTGACCGACCCCAACATCGAGCGGTATTTTATGACCATTCCCGAGGCGGCGCAGCTGGTGCTGCAGGCCGGTGCTCTGGCAGAGAGCGGCAGCATCTATGTGCTGGATATGGGCGAGCCGGTCAAGATCATGGACCTTGCCGAGCAGCTCATCCGCTTCTACGGCTATGAGCCGGGAGTGAACATGGAGATCAAGATCGTGGGCCTGCGTCCCGGCGAGAAGCTCTACGAAGAGCTGATGATGGACGAGGAGCAGGACAAGATGCGCCGCACCGAGCACAACAAGATCTTTGTTGCTCCGCCGAGAAATATCGATCTGGCGGTATTTTACGAACAGCTGCAGGATTTGTTTGCCGCTGCTGCCCACAACGACGAGGGCGTGGTGGATCAGCTGGAAAAGATGATCCCCACCTTTACACCCACCCGGGAAAACCTCAAGCTATGACCATGCTGACCCACCGGAAATGCCGGTGTGACTATAAAACGAGAGGGATGTATTTATGGAAAAGAAACCGTTTTTGACCGAGGCGCAGGCTCAGGAGATCATTCAGGACGTGCCCACCCCCTTCCACATTTACGATGAGAAGGGCATCCGTGAAAATGCACGCCGCATCAACAAGGCCTTCAGCTGGAACAAGGGCTTCAAGGAGTATTTTGCCGTCAAGGCTCTGCCCAACCCCATCATTCTGAAGATCTTGCAGGAGGAGGGCTGCGGTGTGGACTGCTCGTCTCTCACCGAGCTGATGCTCAGTGAAGCCTGTGGCTTCTCCGGCAGCGACATCATGTTCTCCTCCAATCAGACCCCTGTAGAGGACATGAAGAAGGCTTATGAGTTGGGTGCCTACATCAACCTTGACGATGCCACGATGGTGGAGTTCCTTGAGCGGGTGGCCGGTGTGCCCGAGAATATCTTCTGCCGTTACAACCCGGGCGGAACCTTCCAGCTGGGCGAGAGCGAAGAAGGCTTTCAGGTCATGGACAAGCCCGGCGATGCCAAGTACGGCATGACGGAGGAACAGATGATCGACAGTTACAAGAAGCTGGCTGCCAAGGGTGCCAAGAACTTCGGCATCCACGCCTTCCTGGCTTCCAACACCATCTCCGACGCCTACTATCCGGAGCTGGCCGGCATCCTGTTCCAGCTGGCCGTCCGGGTCCAGAAGGCTACCGGCGTTCACATCGGCTATATCAATCTCTCCGGTGGTGTGGGCATCCCCTACCGTCCCGACCAGACCGAGAACGACATCATGGCTATCGGCGAGGGCGTCCGGCAGAAGTTTGAAGAGATTCTGGTCCCCGCTGGCATGGGGGATGTGGCCATCTTCACGGAGATGGGCCGCTTTACCACCGGCCCTTATGGTGCTCTGGTGGCAACTGCCATCCACGAAAAGCACATCTACAAGGAGTACATCGGTCTGGATGCCTGCGCAGCCAACCTGATGCGCCCTGCCATGTATGGTGCATACCATCACATCACGGTGCTGGGCAAGGAGAACGCTCCCTGTGACCACAAGTACGATGTGGTGGGCGGTTTGTGCGAGAACAACGACAAGTTTGCCATTGACCGGATGCTGCCCAAGATCGATATCGGCGACCTGATCTATATCCACGATACCGGTGCACACGGTTCTGCCATGGGCTACAACTACAACGGTAAGCTGCGCAGTGCCGAAGTGCTGCTGTGCGAGGATGGCTCTCACCGCCTGATCCGCCGTGCCGAGACGCCCCGGGATTACTTTGCAACGCTGGATTACCTGCCCGAGGTCAAGTCTCTGTTCGAGGAGTAAGCTCTGATCATCTGATAAAAACGAGGTGTCTCCATGTTTTTTGGCTTTCAGCTTACCTGTGGTCTGATGCTGGTCTTTTACGGATATTCTGTCCTGCGCAATCCCCGCATCTGGGGCGATCAGGGTCGCAGAGCGGTCAAGGAGGAAAATTTCCCGGAGTACTGCCGCCAGAACGGCCTGTTTTTCCTGAAAGCAGGCTTTGTGATGGCTCTGGTGGGCGCATTGGATGCGCTGTTTACACTGGATGCACTACTGTATCTGCTGCTGTATCTCTTTGGATTGGCGTTCGCTTTTTATCCTCTCGTGAGCTGGTGCCGCAAAAATGAAGGCTTCTCCTGGCCCTGGCCCCACGTTGAAAGTGAGAAAAAGCGGATCAAGAAGCTCCGGGAAGAACAGGATAAGTCCTCTCAGTCAAAGCCATAAGGCTTTGACTGCTCCCCAGGAGAGAGCCTTTGGCAGGCCGGTTCATAAATGCTGACGGATTAAAGTTTCTCAATAATATAAAATGCCGGGCCCTGTTGTCCAGATCGACGGTTTCATGCCGTGAATCCAGACCGCAGGGCCCGGTTGTTTTATAAAATATTGTGCCTGACTCGTTTTAAGCAGACTGCATCAATTTGCCAAGGGCTCCCCCTCCGGGGGAGCTGGCCGCAAAGCGGCCTGAGAGGGTTACTCCACGCTGATCATATAATAGTAGACCGGCTGACCGCCTCGGATGTGGCTGACCTCAACATGGTTGGGGCACTTTGCCTTGACGATCTCGGTGACTTTCTCGGCATCCTCGTCGCTGACGTCGCAGCCGGAGATGATGGTCACAAAGCTGGAATCCTTCTTGCACATACTACGAGCCAGACGATAGGTGGCCTTGGTGATGTCATTGGAGGTGGAAACGATTTTGCCGTTCTCCAGAGCCATGATCTCGCCCTTGCGGATCCGCTTGCCGTCGTACTCGCTGTCACGGGCGGCGTAGGTGATGAGACCGGTGGAGACTTTATCGGCGGCGGCCATCATGTTGATGGTGTTGGTCTCAACGTTGGCAGAAGGATCAAAGTTGAGCAGAGCGGTGATGCCCATGGGCACGGTGCGGGTGGGCAGGACCACGACCTGACGGTCAGCCAGCTTCTGGGCCTGCTCGGCAGCCATGATGATGTTTTTGTTGTTGGGCAGCACGAACACGGTCTTGGCGGGCACGCTCTGGATGGCGGCGAGGATATCCTCAGTAGCGGGGTTCATGGTCTGACCGCCGGACACCACGGCATCTGCAGCAAGGTCGGTAAAGACAGCCTTCAGGCCCTCACCGGCGGCAACAGCAACAAAGCCATAGTCACGGCTGGGGTCTACAGCGGCATAAATGAACTCGCTGCTCTGGGAGGGAGCTTTCTCGGCAGAAGCCTGCTTCTCGAGGCTCTTGCCCTGCTTCTGGCGGGCCAGGAACTGCTCGTGCATATTCTCGATCTTGAAGTTGGTCAGGTAGCCGTACTTGATGGCTTCGCTCAGGATCTTGCCGGGGTCCGCAGTGTGAACGTGGAGATTGATCACATCATCGTCCTCGATGCAGACCACGCTGTCACCGTTGGATTCTGCGAAGGCACGCATCTTTGCGGCGGAAGCACCCTCGTTCTTGTTGATGAGGAACTGAGTGCAGTAGCCGTTCTTGATGTCCTCGACCTTCATCAGGTCATCGGTGAAAACACCCTTGCCGGCGTTCTCGGTGGAAAGCTTTGCCTTATTGGGCGCAGCCTCGCCGCCAGCCACGATGGCCTCGCCGTGGAAGACCTTGCCCATGCCCTCAAAGATGATCATGATGCCCTGGCCGCCGGCGTCCACAACGCCAGCCTTCTTCAGAACGGGCAGCAGGTTGGGGGTGTTGTCCAGTGCTTTCTGACCGGCAGCCAGCACGATGTCCCACAGCTCAGCTTCGTTGTCAGTGTCGGCAGCAACAGCTTCCTCACTGGCGATGCGGGCAACAGTCAGGATGGTGCCCTCCGTGGGCTTCATGACTGCCTTGTAGGCACCCTCAACGCCCTTCTTCAGAGCTTCTACCAGATCGGCGGTGCCGGCTTCCTTCTTGCCTTCCAGAGCCTTGGAAAAGCCGCGGAACAGCAGGCTGGTGATGACGCCGGAGTTGCCCCGGGCACCCCGCAGCATGGCAGAGGCAGCGGTCTTGGCGGCCTCGCCCACGGTGCAGCTGTCGTCCAGAGCTTCCAGCTCACGGACGGCGGCACCCACGGTCATGCCCATGTTGGTGCCCGTGTCGCCATCAGGGACAGGGAAAACATTCAGCTCGTCCACACGGGACCGCTGGTTGTTGATGTTGTTTGCGCCGGAAATGATGGCGTCACGCAGAATTTTGCCAGAAATCATTCTATTTTACTCCTTAAATCTTTTCCCGGAACACCGGGGGTAGAGGGTGGCAGTCAGGCTCAGGCAATCACGTCATCCACTGACACGACGACCCGTGCGACCTTGAGGCCGGTGGCCTGCTCTACCTCATCCTTGATGCGGTGGGAGATGCTGCGGGCAGCAGTGGAAATGTTCAGGCCATAGCTGACAGCAATGTGCAGCTCGATCACGAGACGGCCCTCTTCCTGTGTAACACGGACACCCTTCTCAGAGTAATCGGTGCCACGCAGGACCATGCTCTTGACAGCGTCGGTCAGGTCACGGGGGGCCATAGCTGCCACACCGTAGCATTGTTTCGTCGCTTCGCCCACGAGGGTGGAAAAGTATTCAGCCGTAAAGCTGACGTCTCCCAGCGGAAAACGGGAAGTGATCATAGTCGCTTTGCTCCTTTGTCTTGATGTGTGAGCCCGCACCGGAGGTGCAGGCGGAACCCTGCCGGCCTATAAAAGGGCAGAACAGGGTATGATATACCATCCTTATTATACAACTTCTGACTCCATCTGTACAGTTCCAATTGCCGGATTTCCGCCGGAATTTCAAAATCTCTGAGAAGTGACTGTGAATAAATTATAAAAAAATCCAAAATCGACTTTATCTTGCTGTGGAAAAGTGCTAAAATTAAAGCAGAGAAAAGTCCGACTCACCCGGAAAAATCTAACCAATAGGGAGTTGTATTCATGAATATTCTGTTTTTCCTTTCCCCCAAGCAGGACCTGATGTATGTGTATGATGATTTCACCCTGCGCCAGACGCTGGAAAAGTGGGAGAACAACCGTTATGCCTCCATTCCGGTGCTGAACCGCAGCGGCGAATATGTGGGCACCCTGACCGAAGGGGACATTCTGTGGGGGCTCAAAAAGTTCCACGGCCTTGATCTGGAGGGGGCGGAGGATGTGCCCATCTCGGCGTTCCCCCACAAGCGGGATTACAAGGCAGTCACCGTGACCACCAGCATGGACCAGCTGATCGAAGCGGCCATGAACCAGAACTTTGTGCCGGTGGTGGATGACCGGGGAATGTTCATCGGCATCGTCCGGCGGCAGGCAATCATCCGCTATTGCTACGACAAGGCGCGTGCAGACCAGAAAAACCAGCGTGAGGCAGTGACGGCCTGAGCCGGGCTTAAAAATGCAATGTAAAATCTCTGTAAAATCCTTTTAAAATTTAGCGTTAACAAACCGGTCAAAAATCGGCAAAAGCTAAAAATTGCGTCAAAAAAGCGTATTTTGAGTAAAATAATGCTTGTTTGAGCAGGGGGTTCGATGCTATAATAAAAAGGACGGCGTTTGGCAGTTGAGCCTTGCGCCGGGCGTATCGGCATATCTGAGTACAGACCGGTGCGGCTGGAAGGAAGAACTTTTTATTAGGAGTATCGATATGGATATCACACACATCACCTCTCTGTTGGGCGGTATTGCGCTGTTCCTGTACGGAATGTCCATTATGGGTGCCGGCCTTGAAAAGCTGGCGGGCGGTAAGATGCAGGGTGTTCTGCAGCGGCTTACTTCCTCTACCCTCAAGGGCGTTATCTTTGGTACCCTCATCACTGCGGTGATCCAATCTTCGGCTGGCACAGTTGTCATCTGTGTCGGTCTTGTCAACTCGGGCATCATGACCCTCGCACAGTCGGTGGGCGTTATCATGGGTGCAAACATTGGTACGACGGTTACCGGTCAGCTGATCCGCATGGCGGACATCTCCGGTGACAGTCTCTGGCTGACCTTGATGCAGCCCAAGACCTTTGCACCGGTGGTGGCGTTTATCGGCTGTATTTTATATGTGTTCATCCGCAACGCCAAGAAGAAAAACATTGGCCAGATCATGCTGGGCTTTGGCATCCTGTTCACCGGCATGAGCCTGATGGATACCGGTGTGGCACCTTTGAAAGAGAGTGCCGTGTTCCAGAATCTCTTCGTCTCGATGTCGAATCCCCTGCTGGGCGTTCTGGTGGGTCTGGTAGCTACAGTGGTCATCCAGTCCTCTTCTGCCTCGGTGGGTATCCTGCAGGCATTGTCCAGCACCGGTCTGGTCACCTTCGGGTCGGCCATCCCCATCATTCTGGGTGCGCATATCGGTACGGCATTCACTCCGCTGCTCACCATCGGCGGTTCGTCCAAGGATGGCAAGCGGGCGGCATTTGTCCACCTGTACTTTAATATTGTAGGCAGCATCGTGGTCATGGCACTGATCTATGCCGTCCAGTATACCATCGGCATCCCCATGTGGTACGATGTGATGAACAAGAGCTCCATTGCAAACATCCACACCCTGTCCAGCGTAGCAGCCATGGTACTGCTGCTGCCCTTCACTCAGCTACTGGTCAAGCTGTCCACCATGACGGTCCGTGACACCGCAGAAGAGGCGCAGGACCTGACCATGCCGGTGTTGGACGAGCGTCTGTACAAGAGCCCGGCGGTGGCCCTGCAGCAGGCCAAGAGTGCAGTTGTCAAGATGAGCCGCCGTGCGGCCCGCAATGTCAGCCTGGCTGACCCGCTGCTGGTCAAGATGGACCCGGAGGTGGTCAGTGCTATCAATGTCCGGGAGCATCTCATTGACCGGATGGAGGTCGAGATCACCAACTATCTGATCAAGCTGACCGATCAGGAGCTGGGCGACGATGAGAGCCATGCCGTGACCGAACTGCTGAACTTTGTTACCGAGTACGAGCGCATCGGCGACTATGCCGTGAACATCATGGAAAAAGCAGAGGAGCTGACGGAGAAGGAGGCTTCTTTCACCGACCATGCCAAGGGCGAACTGCGGATTCTGGATTCCGCATTGCAGCGCATCCTTTCCCTGACCAACGATGCCTTTGAGAACAACGACATCCGTGCCGCCGGTCAGGTAGAGCCGCTGGAAGAGGTCATCGATATTCTGGTGGAGCGTCTGCGTGACCAGCACATCAAGCGGCTCAAGGCGGGTGTCTGCTCCATTGATACCGGCGTAGTCTTCCTCGACGTGCTGAACAACGCCGAGCGTATCTCGGACCACTGCTCCAACATTGCAGCTCGGCTTGTCGGCATGGACGCCGGCGAGGATTACGACTCCCACACCCTCAAGAGCATGATGCATCATAATCCCACCAAGGATTATCTGCTCACCTATGAGGAGTGCCGCAAGGAGTATCTTGTCCCGCTGGAAGCTCTGGAAGCATAATCAAACGTAACAGCAAAGAAAACCTCCGGGCGGATATCCTGTCCGGAGGTTTTTGCTCTTTATCCGCCCAGATCCTCCAGCAGGATGTTCAGCTCCAATTCGCTAGGGACGACGATGCCCCGCTTGATGCGCACGGCATCATTCTCTGGAAGGAGATTGGTGTAGATGCCGGTGACAGTGAGAAGGTCGCCGGCGGTTCCATCCGCCGTACAGCGGTACACCGCCACCCGGCCGCCCATATCCTGCAGCAGGTAGCTTTGGGCCGAGAGCTCCGGTACGGCCTGAGCGGCAAGGCTGGGCTCCTGGGAAGAGGAAATGGCGGAGCTCTGCGGAGAGGAATCCTGCCCGGGAAACCGCAGTTTTGGCAGTGACATCCAGAATAAACTGAACACGATGGTAAAGCCGCACAGGCTGTAAAGCAGGCAAAGCCAGAATTTGCGCATGGGAACGGCTCCTTTCTTTTCCTGTAATATGACCCAAAAGATGCACCCGTAATCGCTGCTCTCACATTTTTCACCGTCGGATGCTGTACTTTCAAGGGGAAGATGTGCTATACTACTCTTATCAGGACCCTGAGGAGAAAATCAGCCCTTGCGCCCGGCGGGCGGGAGGACTATACTATAAGAGTATTTGCAGAATTCTGATAGGAGGCGATTCCTATTTCTAACGAAGGAAAACGCAGGCTCAGCACCGAGGGTGCCGTCCATGACGAACGGCGGAGCCTGAACACCAGCAAGAGCCGCCCGGAAAGCCGGTCTGCCGGGGGACAAGCTCCCGGCAGACGCAGGAGCAGTAAAAAGCAGAAAGAGCCCCGGGAGAAGTCCCGGCACCCGGTCCTGCGGTTTATTGGGCGGACTGTTGCAACGCTGCTCTGTCTGGGTATTATTGCAGGCAGTCTGCTGGCTGTGGTGGCTGTGCAGTATGTGGTCAGTGCCACTGCGAACGACGGCGATCTGCTGGATCTGGATAACATCGAGCTGAGCCAGTCCAGCCTTGTGGTGGCTACGGACCCTGACACTGGAGAACAGGTGGAGTATGCGACCCTCCGTTCATCCAACAGCCACCGTGTCTGGGCCGACCTGGAGCAGATCCCCACCAACCTACAGTATGCATTCATCTGCACCGAGGATAAGGATTTCTACAATGAGCCCGGCGTCAACTTCAAGCGCACCATCGGAGCCATGGTCAACGAGTACATCCTGCCCATCTACAGCTCCAAACAGGGGGCATCCACGCTGGAACAGCAGCTCATCAAAAACCTGACCGATGACGACAGTGCCAGCGGCATCGAAGGCGCACTGCGCAAGCTGCGGGAAATCTACCGTGCCCTTGTCCTCAGCCGCAGCTACTCCAAACAGACCATTCTGGAAGCGTATCTGAACACCATCAGCTTTACCGGCACCATTCAGGGCGTTCAGACTGCGGCCAACGAATATTTCAACAAGGATGTCAGCCAGCTCACTCTTTGGGAGTGCGCTACTATTGCATCCATTACCAAGAACCCCACCAACTACAACCCCTATACCAACCCTGAAAACCTGATCCACCGCCGCAATTTTCTCCTTTATAATATGTGGCAGCAGGGCGTCATCACGGAGGAGGATTACCGCAACGCTGCCGCCCAGCCCCTTGTGCTGGCGGAGGAGGACAGCGCAAAGCAGAACGCTTCTGCGGCAAGCTCCTACTTCACCGATGCCCTCTTCAATGAGGTGGTCAAGGACATCATGGCCAAGGAAGGAATCTCCGAGGCAGATGCCCAGAAGCAGCTGTATACCGGCGGCTACACCATTGAGGCCACCGTCAATCCCAAGATGCAGACGGCTATGGAAAACCTCATGCTCAACACCGATGACGCCTATTTCCCGGCGGGCTGGCATGAGGAAGAGGTGACCAGTATCGCTGACGATGACCAGCAGGTGTTCAATGCGGACGGCACCCCCAAGACCCGCACAGGCGACGACGGCACGGTGTATTATTACCGTAACGTCCGCACACAGGCTGCAATGGTCACGCTGGACTATGACGGCAATGTGCTGGCCATGGTGGGTGGTCTGGGCCAAAAGACCAAGAGTCTGTCCCTCAACCGTGCTTACAGCGTCACCCGGCAGACGGGCTCGACCATCAAGCCCATCGGTGCCTATGCGCTGGGTGTGGAGTACGGTCTGGTCAACTGGTCTACCATGCTTAATAACTCGCCCCTCTATCTCAAGCAGGATATGGTCATCCGGGATGAGGATTACTGCCGGAAGAATGGTCTGATGGGCCTGTCAGACACCCAGCTCAAGGCCTATCCCAATGCATGGCGCAGCTGGCCTAAGAATTACGGCGGAAACTACGGCGACAACACCGATGTTCCGCTCTGGAACGGTCTGGCCCGCTCCCTGAACACCATCGCCATCCGTGTGGGTGACCTTGTGGGGGCAAGCAATATTTTTAACTTTGTCTATAATACTCTTCAGCTCAATACGCTGGACCCCTCCAGCGATGTGGGCCTTGCCCAGATGGTCATGGGAAGCCAGACCCACGGCGTGACCCCCATGGCTTTGGCGGCGGCGTTCCAGATCTTCTATGATGGTGAGTATACCACCCCCCATCTGTACACTCGTGTGCTGGACCGGGATGGCAATATCTACCTCGAGAACAATGCCACCAGCTATCAGGCCCTGACCCCGCAGACGGCCTATGTCATGAACCGCCTGCTCAAGAACGTGCTTTACTCCAATGTGGGTACGGCCCGGGGCAACTATCCCAATTCCAACGGGATGGAGTCCTTCGGCAAGACCGGTACGGCCAGTGACGAAAAGGATCTGTGGTTCGTGGGCGGCACTCCCTATTACGTCACCGCAGTGTGGTGGGGCTATGATGCACCTTATGATATGACCCGCACTCTGACCAAGGAGCAGGCCAAGACCAAGACCTGTGTCCGGGCGTGGAAGGCTTATATGGAGCAGGTGCAGGCAGACCTGCCCTACAAGGCATTCCCCACCAGCGACGGCGTTGTGGAGCGGCGCTACTGCACCCAGAGCGGTCTGCTGGCAAGCGGCAGCTGCCCCAGCACTGCAGTGGGCTATTACCGTGCCGACGACCTGCCCGATGTCTGCAATTACGCACATGGTGCAGCCACCGTTGCCAGCACACCTTCGGATACGGCGATCCCGGACCCCGGTGTGAGCGGCGTGGATACGGACTAAAGTCTGTTGCTCCTTCAACTACAACTGTTCTTACCTGAAAAGCTCTCATCTCACCTTTGCAATTCCGGCGAGGGAGCAGGGAACTTCCGGGCGGAAAACTGGATAATCTGACAAAATAGCATCCGACCCCTTGCAATGCGTGGGACCGGATGCTATTATATTCTCTGCAAGAACACTTGTGTTTGTGAGGTGAACAAGTTGGAACGCCGCTTTTATCTGGTGGATGCGGAAGTGCTGCCGGAGGTTTTCCTCAAGGTGGTCAAAGCCAAAGAGCTCTTGGCCAGCGGGGAGGCCCGCAGCATCTCGGCAGCTACCCGCAGCGTGGAGCTGTCCCGCAGTGCCTTTTATAAATATAAGGACTGCATTTTTGATTCGGAAAACAGCCGGGAGGTCATCACCGTGATGGCAACTCTCCGGGACGAGACCGGCGCACTGCAAAGCCTGCTGGCGGGCATCAGTGCGGCGGGGGCAAGCATCGTGACCATCAACCAGTCTACTCCGGAAAACGGAGCCGCCTCGGTGGCGGTGACCATCCGCACCGATACTATGAAGATGACCCCGGAGGAGCTCACCGAAAAGCTCCTGCGGCAGCGTATGGTGGTGGGCGTGCATTGTGCGTACAATCATCTGTGACCGGCAGAGTGAACCGTTGGGATAAGGAATGAGGGAACATAGCATGGCAAAGATCGCAATCTTAGGTTTTGGTACGGTGGGCAGCGGCGTGTATGAGGTGCTGCGCCGCAACGCAGCGGGCGTGTCCCGCCGGGCGGGTGAGCCGGTGGAGGTCAAGTACATCCTTGACCCCAAAGACTTCTCGAACCATCCGGAAGCCCACCTTTTCGTCAAGAACTTCGATACCATCCTCGAGGATCCCGAGATCAAGGTGGTTGTCGAGACCATCGGCGGCACTCGGTTCGCCTATCCGTATGTAAAAGCCTGTCTGGAAAGCGGCCGCAGCGTTTGTACATCCAACAAAGAGATGGTGGCGACCTACGGTGCCGAGCTGCTGGGCCTTGCCAAGGCGCATGGCTGCGCCTTCCTGTTTGAGGCTTCGGTGGGCGGCGGCACCCCCATCATCACCCCGATGCATCAGTGCCTCGCCGCAAATGTCATCACCGAAGTGGAGGGCATCGTCAACGGCACCACCAATTTCATGCTCACCAAGATGGTGCGGGAGAATCTGGGTTTTGACGAGGCGTTGAAGATTGCACAGGAGCTGGGCTATGCCGAGACCAAAGACCCCAGCGACGATGTGGACGGCCGGGATGCCTGCCGGAAGATCGCCATCCTGTCCTCGCTGGTCTGCGGCCATCAGATCTACCCCCAGAACATCCCCACCCGGGGCATCCGGGACATCACCGTGGCCGACGTGGAGAATGCCGAGAAGCTCAACTGCGTCATCAAGCTCATTGCATGGATGAAGCGGGGAAACAACGGTAGCGTGGCCGCCGGTGTGGAACCCTGCCTTGTGCCCAAGGCAAATCAGCTGGCCGGTGTGGACGACGTGTTCAACGCTGTGCTGGTCAAGGGCGATATGCTGGGAGATGTGGTGTTCTACGGCAAGGGCGCAGGCAAGCTTCCTACCGCAAGTGCCGTGGTGGCGGATGTGGTGGATGCCCTCAAGAATGGCTCCAAAGTCCACGACAGCCTGTTCTGGCAGCCCGCTGAGCCGGTGGAGGGGATGCTCACCGACCCCACACCCGCCGCATATTATGTGCGTGTGGCAGGCATTGCTCCCGCTGTGGTGGAAGCGATCTACGGCTATGGCAAAGTGGTCAGTGAACGGTACGACGGCTGCGCCTATTTTGTGGAGCGGGCCGACGACAGGGCTCTGGCTGAAGCAGCCCGGAAGGTGGAAGCTGTGGGCGGCACCGTCAAACTGGTGCTCAAGCGGCTCCCTGAGGAAGGCTGAGGGAGGAACAGAGGATGAAGATCAAAGTCTCGGTCCCGGCTACCAGTGCAAACGTGGGTTCCGGCTTCGATGCGCTGGGCCTTGCGGTGACCCTTTACAATACCGTTACCTTTGAGGACAGCGATAAGCTGGATATCTCGGCGGCGGACGGAACCCGCATCCCCCGGAACGAATCCAATCTGGTTTATCGCTCGGCCAAGGGGCTGTTTGACAAGGTAGGGAAAAAGATCCCGCCCCTTAAGATCACCCAGACCAATCCCATCCCCATGGCCCGGGGTCTGGGTTCTAGCTCTGCCTGCATCATTGCAGGCCTGCTGGGAGCCAACCGGATGCTGGGAGATGTGCTGGATACGCAGGAGCTGCTGACACTGGCGACCTCTATTGAGGGCCACCCGGACAATGTGGCTCCGGCTCTGCTGGGAGGCCTGACTTCCAGTGTCTTTGAAAATGGTGTGGTATACTCGGTCAAACGGGATGTTGACCAGAGCCTCTGCTTTGCCGCCATTGTTCCCGACTATAAGCTGCTGACGGAGGCGGCCCGTGCAGCTCTGCCCAAGGAGATCCCTCACAAGGATGCGGTCTATAACCTGTCTCGTGCGGCTCTGGTGCCCGCAGCCTTCTGCGAGGGTCGGCATGACCTGCTTGCCATCGCCACCGAGGATAAGCTCCATCAGCCCTACCGGATGCCCCTGATGCCCGGCTCCAAGGAAGTCTTTGCACTGGCAAAGCAGTGCGGAGCCAAGGCCGTTTATGTCTCGGGCGCAGGCAGCACCGTTATGGCAGTGGCGGAACGGAGCGATGCAGACCGGTTCTATGCCGGGCTGGAAAATGGCCTCGAGACCCTTGAAGGTCTTGATGGATGTGAAGCATTTACGCTGCTGCGTCTGGATGCAGACAACACCGGCGCAACCGTGGAATGATACAAATGCGTGACCCCTCCGCTTTTCTGCGAGGGGATGAAAGAGGAGAGTGACAAGATATGGCGTTGATCGTACAGAAGTTCGGCGGTTCTTCGGTGAAGGACCGGGACCGTATCTTCAACGTGGCCCGCATCGTGGCAAATACCCACAATGCAGGAAATGACGTAGTGGTGGTGGTTTCGGCTCAGGGCGATACCACCGACGACCTGATCACCAAGGCGGGGGAGATCACCCACAACCCTTCGGCCCGTGAGATGGATATGCTGCTGGCTACCGGCGAGCAGATCAGCATCTCCCTGCTGGCAATGGCTCTGAACGAGATCGGCTGCCATGCTACCAGCCTGACCGGCTGGCAGGCTGGCTTCCGGACTGACCGTGCCTACACCAAGGCCCGCATCCTGAAGCTGAACACCGAGCGGATCACCTCGGAGCTGGAGCGCAACCGTGTGGTGGTCGTGGCGGGCTTTCAGGGCCTGAACAAGCTGGATGATATCACCACTCTGGGCCGGGGCGGCTCCGATACCAGTGCGGTTGCCATTGCCGCAGCTCTGCACGCTGACCGGTGCCAGATCTTCACCGATGTGGAGGGCGTATATACCGCAGATCCCCGCAAGGTGCGCAACACCCGCAAGCTGAAAGAAATCAGCTTTGATGAGATGCTGGAACTGGCATCCCTCGGCGCACAGGTGCTCAACAACCGCAGCGTGGAGCTGGCAAAGAAGTATAACGTGGAGCTGGAAGTGCTTTCCAGCCTGAATCCGGTCCCCGGTACCATCGTCAAGGAGGTTGCAAACGACATGGAAGGTATGCTGATCAAGGGCGTCGCAAAGGACACCGATGTTGCTGTTATCACGATTCTGAACGTTCCCGATGAACCGGGCATGAGCTTTAAGATCTTCGGCCTGCTGGCCCAGAAGAACATCAACGTGGATATCATCCTGCAGTCCACCGGTCGTGACGGCAAGAAGGATATCTCCTTCACCTGCGCCGAGGGCGAGGCCGACACCGCAATGCGTGTGCTCAAGGAGAGCGCACACTTCAAGGATGTTACCTGTGATGAGAGCTGCGCCAAGGTCTCCATCGTGGGTGCTGGTATGCAGAGCCACAGCGGTGTTGCTTCCAAGATGTTCGAAGCACTGTCCAATAACAATATCAACATCAAAATGATCTCCACCAGTGAGATCAAGATCTCCTGCATCATCAACCGTGAGGACGCCGATAAGGCTGTCTCCGCTATCCACGATATGCTGTTTGAGTGATTTTTTGAGTGAAACGGAAAAGCTCCCGCAAGGGGGCTTTTTCTGTTTCATAAATAATTTACACCCTCCGGCGTTTACAGCCCCCGCAAAGGGGTGTATAATGAATACTGTGTCGCCCTGCACCACGGCGGGGCAAAGAGGATGACGAAAAGGGGTACTATCATGGACCAGAACCAGCAGCACGACTCGACCCGGCAGCCGCCCCGCCATGCGGCCAAAAAGCGTTTGACCAAAAAGCAGTGGCAGCGTCGCCGCCGTCTGCGGCTGGTGCGCAATTGGGCCGTGTTCCTTTCGGCCTGCGGTGCCATCATGTTCATGATGACCAGCGGCATCCTCTGGCTGCTGCCCAAAGCTCACGCCCTTGTGGCCGGACCCAAAGCTTTTACCCCGGCCGTTTATGAGGGGGAAAACTATGCCGTGGACCTGAACGATAAGCGGCTGGTTCTGGTCAACGCAAACCTTCCGCTGGAAGCAGAGCCCGCCCCCGAGCTTGCCGCAGCCGACGATGCCACCGGCCAGCAGCTGGAGGCTGAAGCTGCCGAGGCTTACCGCCAGATGGCAGAAGCTGCAAAAGCGGATAGCGTTACCCTGACCCTCGTCACCGGCTGGCAGGATGAAGCCGCCCGGGAAGCGGCTTTTGATGCCGCAAAACAGACTTTTGTGGAGCAGGGCTGTGATGAGACCGAGGCGGAAACCAAGGCTGCCATGGTTCAGCCCCGGGCCAACGCCAATGAAGCTGCCACCGGTTATGCCGCCGACATCCTGAGCGTGGAAAACGGCAAGACTGCCGCCAGGGACGCCTCTTTTGCCAAGACCCGGGCCTATGAATGGCTTTCGGCCTATGCTGCTGAGTACGGGTTCATCCTTCGCTGGCCGGAGGACCGGCAGGCCGCTACCGGCATGGTTTATGAGCCTTGGCACTGGCGGTATGTCGGTACCGAAAATGCCCTTGCAATCCGGGACAGCGGCCTTTCGCTGGAAGAATTTCTGGCCTCAGCCCGGCTGTCCTGAAACGATAAAATTGAGGAAGTAACTGCCATTGAAACGAACTGAGATCGCACCGGGAGTCCATCTTTCCTGGGATCCGGCGCAAAAATTCAATCGCTGCCGCATCAGCATCCACTTTTCATTCCCGGCCCAGCGACAGACAGCAACCGCTCATGCGCTGCTCCCCTTGGTAATGGAGCGGGGCTATGCCGACTGCCCGGATATGACCCAGCTGACCAAGAAGCTGGCCCGGCTGTACGGCGCAGACCTGACTGTGGATGCCCGGCCCTTTGGCCCAAACCATAATCTCTGCGTCAGTGTTACCGGCATCAAAGAACCCTTTGCACTGGAGGGGGAGAGCCTGACCGACGAGTATACCGCCCTTGCGCTGGGTGCGGCGTTCCGGCCTTATCTGGTGGATGGGGTGTTCGACCCCGAGGCCGTGGCCATTGAAAAGCAGATGCTCAAAAAGGCCCTTGAGGACGAAGTGAACGAAAAGCGGCTCTACTGTCAGCGGCAGGCGAACCGGGAGTTCTTTGGGAACAGCCCCGCCGCCGTCCGGCAGGAAGGCTATCTGGAAGAGGTGGACGGCCTGACCCCTGCGGCTCTCACTGCGGCTTACCGGGAGATGCTGCGCACCGCCCACATTGAGCTGCTGGTGCTGGGCTGCACGGAGGAAAAGACCGCTTCTATCCGGGATGCCCTGCTGGCGCAGCTGGCAACGCTGGATCGGGCCCCGGTGCCGCTGCTGCCCAGCCTTGCTATGCCCCGGCAGGCCCCGGTGGACAAGACCGAATATTTTGATACCACACAGGCCAAGCTCTGTATGCTGTTCACCCTCGGGGAGCCCATGCGCCCGGAGCAGATGGCGGCAGTGCGGCTTGCCATGGCTCTTTACGGCGGCAGTGTGACCAGCCGCCTGTTCCTGAATGTGCGGGAGCGGGATCATCTGTGCTACTATTGTTCCTCTTCCTTCCAGAGCTTTACCGGCAGTATGGCCGTCAACAGCGGGGTAGAGCACGCCGATGCAGCCCGGGCAAAAGCTGCCATTCTCAAGGAATTGGATGACCTGCGCACCGGCCCCATTACCGACGAGGAATTGGAGGACTGCCGCCGTTCGCTGCTCAGCGGGATGGCGGGCATCGAGGACAGCTTGGGCGGTATTGAGACCTGGTATTACATGGAAGAACTGCGGGGCGGCCCCATCCAGACCCCCGACGATGCCCGACGGGCCCTTTGCGCTGTCACGAAAGAGGACGTGCGGGCCATTCTGCGGCAGCTCACTCTTTCGGTGAGCTATCTGCTGACCAAGGAGGAAGAAGATGTCGGAAGATAAGACACTGCTGGAACAGACGGCCGCCGACGAGTGGCGGGTGCTGCCCTCCGGCCTGACGGTCATCGTCCGGCCCATGCCCGGGTATTCGGGCACCCATGTCATCTACGCTACCCGCTTTGGCTCCATCGACCGGGATTTCCGGATGGGGGAGAAGGAAGTCCATCTCCCGGCGGGCGTAGCGCATTTTTTGGAACACAAGATGTTCGAGGACGAGGAGGGCGACGCTTTCGCCAAATTTGCCAAGACCGGAGCCAACGCCAATGCGTTCACCTCCTTTGACCGAACCTGCTACCTCTTCACGGCTACCCAGCAGCTGGACGAAAGTCTGGATGTGCTGCTGGGCATGGTGGGACATCCCTATTTTACCCGGGAGACCATCGCAAAGGAGCAGGGCATCATCGGGCAGGAGATCAAAATGTACGACGACAGCGCAGACTGGCGGCTCATCACCGGTCTGTGCGAGTGCCTGTACCACAGCCACCCCATCCGCAGCGACATTGCAGGCACCTGTGAGAGCATTGCCGAGATCACCCCGGAGATGCTTTATGACTGCTGCAAAGCATTCTACGCACCCAATAATATGGTGCTGGCGGCAGCGGGCAATACCACCATGGAACAGATCCTTGCGGCCTGTGAGCGGCACGGCCTGATGACCCCGCCTGCAGCCTCTGCCCAGCGGGTGGAGCGGCTCTGGGCGCAGGAACCCATGACCCTTGCGGCAAAAGAAAAGACCATCACCATGCCCATCGCCAAGCCCTGCTTTGGCTTGGGATTCAAGGAAAAGCCGCTGGCTTCCGGTGATCTGCGCAGCGAGATGCTGTATGATCTGATCCTCTGCTGCATCTGCGGCGGGATGTCGCCCCTTTACCGCCGTCTCTACGACGAGGGGGTGACCAATCCCGGTTTCGGTGGTGAAGTGCTGCGGGTGGATGGCTGCTGCTGCATCCTGTTCACCGGCGAGAGCGATGTGCCGGAAACAGTGCAGAAGCTTTTGCTGAATGAGATCGCCCGGGTGCGTGCCGAGGGTGTGGACCGGGAGATCTTCACCCTCTGCAAGAATGAAAAATACGGCCAACTCATCGAAAATCTGGAAAATGTGGAGGACTCGGCCAGCCAGATGGCAGACTTTGCCCTTTCGGGCCAGACCGTTGCTCAGCAGATCGCAACCCTTGCCGCCCTCACAGCAGAGGATGCGGATGCAGCCCTCCGGGATATTCTGGATCCGGAGCGGATGGCAGTGATGAACATCCTGCCCGACGGTACGGCGTCCGACGAGGAAGAGGAGGAAGAAGAATGACCAATCTTGTACAATTTCCGGGCCTTGGGCTCAGCTTTGAGCTGAACCGTGTGGCCTTTTCCATTGGCAATATCAACATTTACTGGTATGGCGTCTGCATCGCTGTGGGCCTCTGCCTTGCGCTGGTGTTTGCGTTCCGCAAGTGTCAGGAATTCGGGGTAGACCCAGACTCGATGGTGGACGTGATTTTGATCGGCGTGGTGCTGGGCATTGCCAGTGCCCGGGCCTACTATGTTGCAATGGCCCCCTTTGAGTATGAGAGCATCTGGGAAATGCTGGCCATCCGGGATGGCGGCCTTGCCATCTACGGTGGCATCATCGGCGGCTTTTTCTTCGGTGGTCTGGCCTGCAAATGGCGGGGCGTGCCGGTGCTGCCCATGTTCGATTTGACGGCTATGGGTTTTCTGATTGGTCAGGGGCTTGGCCGGTGGGGAAATTTCTTCAATCAGGAAGCTTTCGGCTGTAACACCACCCTGCCTTGGGGAATGTACAGCGAGGCTACCCGCAATTATCTCATGGGCAGCACCGTCACTGCAGGCAAAGGCGTGACCATTGACCCGAACCTTCCGGTGCATCCCACCTTTTTGTATGAGAGCATCTGGTGCCTTGTGGGCTTTTTCCTGCTGTGGCGGTACATCAAAAAGCGGAAATTCAACGGGGATATCACCCTGCGCTACCTGATCTGGTACGGTGCAGGCCGGTTCTGGATCGAAGCTCTCCGCACCGACAGCCTGATGCTGGTGCCTTCCATCGGTCTGCGGGTGTCGCAGCTACTGGCCGGCATCGCTGTGGTGGCGGGCATTGCAGGAGAGATCTACTTTACCCATAAGTTCAAGGACAAGCCCCTTATGACAAAGCTGGCCCTGACCGCTGAGAACCGGACGCTGCTGAAAAAGTCCGGCAAAACGCTGGCCGAAGTGGTGCCCGCAGAGGTGGACACCGAGCTGCTGGCTTCCATGTCCCGGGAAATGTTCCTTGCCAAAACGGCAGAGCTAAACCGGGAGGTAAAAAAATCTTTGGACGAAAGCGAAAAAAACTCTTGAAATCCCTTGGACTTTTTGCTATAATATTCTAGCCGCATGGTGTGGGCTCCGGAAACAGCCCGGTGAGGGCTTGCCTTTACGACCAGCGAGTACAACGAAAAGGAATGAACAAAATGTACGCAATCA
>CALDNF010000107.1 GCA_937917475.1 uncultured Faecalibacterium sp. | reverse complement strand
ATGGAACTGTGCGAAACGCCGAGGTTCAAGAATTGCGACAAACGGGCGGTCATCCAGCGTCCAAAGTGGGTCGTGGTGACGGAGTATTGCACCATAGACCCGGTAACGGGTGAAGTCTTGGGACGGCACCATCACCACGTTATTATGACCCACCCGGCGGGGCTGACCCGGGAAATGGTGGAGTTGGCATGGAATGGCCGGGGTATGGCCCGGTGCGAGCCGCTGCACTTCGACCATAACAGCGTGGAAAGCCTTGCCCGCTATATCGTGAAGAACCGTCGTTGCAAACGGCATTGGCGGCAGAGCCACGGTTTGCAACCGCCTAAAATGCCCCGCCCAAACGACAACAAAATGAGCAGAAGCAAGCTCAAGGACGTGTGCGAAAACTGTCTGGAAGATCGGGCGTACTGGGAGCGGATGTACCCGGGATATACCCTGCATCGGTGCGAAGTTATCATCACGGGCAACTCTACCCGTCACCTGATCGTGAGTCTGTACCGCAAAGAACTGCCCAAGAGCAAGAACAGGAGAAATCAGCCGTGAGCGCAAGACTGGAATTGGAAGACCTGCCGCCCCGATACCGTGCCCAAGCGGAGAAGCAAATAGCTGACCGCCGTGCAAGAAAAGCCCCGGCGGGGGTGGTATCGCTGGAAACCGCCGCCAAGACCGCCGGAGAGATCGGCAAGACCTTCGAGAGCAAGGGCGAGTATGATTTTTACATCGGCACAGTGCTGCCGGGCATCCAGTCCGGCAGGATCATCAAGGCAACGCCGCACGTTGCCTTTCCATTGCTGCCCGCAAAGGATTTTTGCGCCGTCCACCTCCCGGCGGCGAGGTATACGGCGGATTATGTGCTGGAATATGCAGACGGCACGGTGGAAGTGGTAGAGATCAAGTCAAAATTCACCCGGCGGGCACAGAGGGATTACATCTACCGCCGCAGGCTGTTTATTGACCTGATCGCAGAGCCGAAAGGTTACAAGTTCCGGGAAATCATCACCCCGGACACGAAAAACGAAATCAAAGAGTGGAAACGTCTGGCTGAACAGGCGGGAAAGGAATCATCATGGGTAAAAGCAGAGCAAGAGTGCCGTCATACTACCGGCAGAGCATCCAGAACGCTGTAAATCGGCAGATTAACCTTGGTCGCACCAAAACGGCGGCATCGCTGAACCGGGAAGCTATCGGGCAGGTCGTTTCGTACTGCTTCGTGGCAGCGGCGCACGACATTCTGGATTTTGATGCAGGAAAGGCGGCTGTGCTGACCGTCAAGATGAACAATGCAGCGGAACGGTACACGCTGGACCGGGACAAGCGAGGGGCACGGAAAGCCCGCATTGCGCTGGAAGACAGCACAAGGCCGCTGATGCTGGAAACCTTCCTGCTCCCGGCGGGCAAGCTGGGCAAGACGGCCAATGAGCGGGAAATCCTTGCGGAACGCCGGGATGCTGCCGATATGGTGGCCCGGTATTGCGTGGAAGCTCTGAACGATATGGACTATACCGTGGAGCAGATCGCCGCTGTCATGCAGGAGACCCGCTCAAACTTCGAGCAGTTCCTTGGATGGTCTGAGGACGGCGAGATGGTGGCTTATGAGAAGCTGCGCCGTGTCGTGGAGGACATCTACGGTGTAGGAGCCATGGTCGAGCGGGTAAATGGACAAGGCCCCATCTTTGGCACTGAATTTTGACATTTCGGGAGGCAGAGCATGAAGACACACGAGGCGGAAGCGATTCTGAGATACTGCGCAGACATTCCCCGTCGGCTTACGATCATCCGCCGCCAGTGTGCCGCTCTGGACGACGAAGTAGACACCCTGAAAGGCATCAACATGGACGGTATGCCCGGCGGTGGGCGGCCCGGAGACAGCACCGCAGCGATGGCTTGCAAGATGGATGAACTGGGCATCGGTGACAGACTGAGAAGTCTGGAACGCCAGCAAGCCCTTTTGAAGTCCGACGAGGCCGTGATCCGGGGACAAATTGACCGACTGGACAGTGTCCACAATCTGATCCTGACGGAATACTACATCGGCCACAGAAAATGGGCAGAAGTGCAGATTGATGTGGGGTACAGTATTCAGCATTTGAAGCGGCTTCGGAACGTGGCTTTACTGGC
Source organism: uncultured Faecalibacterium sp. (assembly GCA_937917475.1). Lineage (GTDB taxonomy): Bacteria > Bacillota > Clostridia > Oscillospirales > Ruminococcaceae > Faecalibacterium. The sequence continues at coordinate 2,150 of CALDNF010000107.1, read as the reverse complement.
CTTTGGCCGGGGCATGGAACAGCTGCCGGAGTGCCCTGCCTTATTATTATGCGCGTATAACGTGCGCGAGACCCTGCCCCGGGCGGACGCATGGGCTGAGGACGACATTCTCCTATAGGGAAGATCGTCTGTCGGGGCCTCACGCAAATGCGCTTCCGCAAATTGTGTCCACCCGGCGCAGAAAAACAAACACGACTACCCGGAAATGTGGAAAAGTTGGCAAGAAATTACCCGGCGGACTGTGCGGTCTGCCGGGTATTGTGGAATCTGAGATTTTGGAGGGCAAAATGACGATCAAAATTGAGATCAACGGAATCGGGTTGAGAGAACACATCATACGGACAATAGCGGAGACGGGAGCAAAGACATATACGCAGGAAACTGGTAAATACCTTAAAGTGGAAGCACTTGCCGGGGTGCTAAGTGAAAAATCCGCTTTAGGGTTGCTGAAACAATGGCTGCGGCTTGTTTGGCCGGGGCTGAGAAGGTACGAATGTGGGCGACCAAAGCACCTAAAAAAGAAAGTAGGTGAAAAATAACATGGGAATCAGAATTGAATTGACCGACGACGATCTTCCCGAGGTGGCGCAGGAAATCGAGATCAGCGAGGAAGAAATCGAGCAGATAATAAAAAATCCCCCGGCGGAGTGCCGGGAGATGGAAGACAAAATATTACTGTCGATAAGTAGCCGGGAGGACGGCGGCATTGAGATTCGTCCCGGGAACAGTGGGGGCATCGTGCTGCGCTCCGAGAAAGAAGCAGAGTGGTTTTGTGAACGGATCATCCGTTCGATTCGTCGAAACCAATCACCGTCATAAGTTTGCCGGAGCCTGACTTGGGAAGTTTTTGCAATTTCTTCTGCATGAGGTATTGCCGAACCATCTCGGCACCCTCACGCGGTGAAAGTCGGCGGTAGGCATAAACATAGAGCGTGAAATCCCCGATTTTGAAGGGCGTTACAACATCTGGCATTTCAAAATAATCCTGCATAAGGTTGTCCTTTCAACACCATAAGCCCGTCAGGTCATCGACCCGGCGGGCTTTTCGTTTTTCGTGATTACTTTTCGTTCGGATTCTCTGGATCAGGCGGCGCATTGCGCTTGAGGATGATCTGCGGGGCATCGGGGGCGGCTCCCTGCTCCTGCGCATACCGGGCAATCTCGTCCGGCAGCCCGACGGGGAAACCGTTCTCGTCAAGCGGCCCATCGTACCCGGTAAAGTCCACGATATGCACGGCGGGCGGCTCAGGGATCAGTTTGTAGTATCTGCCGTCCTCGTAGTTCTGATCCGTGACACGGTTCCAGTAACCAATGTCACCATGCTCTTCTTCGGCGGCTTCCATCGCTTCTTTGGCCTGTTCTTCGGTCAATCCGTCGAACGTCAGGCGGGAACCATCGGCAAAAGCGGCAACCAGCCGCCACGGGGCAAAAAATTCGGTTTCGTTCGTAGAAATACCTCCTTTTGGGCAGTTAAGCCCGCAAATTGTAGGTTTTGTATCAAAAAGGCGGGATAAATATGCGGAAATGACGTTCTTAGCGGCCAATGTGCATTTTTTGCACATTTCATTTCGTGGGGATGTATCCGTACAGGCAACGGTTATGTCCGTATTTCGTGAGGGCGGCAGTCACTCGATCTTCCGGGAAGTAAAATACAAGTTCGTTTCCGCCCGCCAGCCCTGCCCCGGCGGGATATTCAATGCCGCTGTACCAGTCCGTTTCCATGTCATACTTACGGCGCAGATACTTGTAAACGTCCCGCTGCGCCTTGTCGAATACCTCCACGAAGGAGAAGGACGCACACGGCGGCAGTTCGCTCGCCAGCATGGGCACATTTTCGGCGATCCATTCCACAATCTTGGCTTTGGCTGCACTGCGGCGGGGTTTATCCTCCCGGCGGATGGCATCAAGGAGAATGAGCAGGTTCGGCTTCGAGAGGTCGGAAAGGACCTCGGCCAGCGGATAAGGGTTTTCGTGAATGAGGGGCGACGTGCGCAGCTCTTCGGCAACGTCGAGATCGTGGCAGGTAACGGCCCGCTGGCGGTCGTCTACCCGCTCGCTGGTGTAGTACAGCATATTCTCGATGTGCTTTTGCGCAGCCTCGGAAAGCTGCTCCACAAGGGCAATGCTGTCTTCAAAGCTGATCTGTGCTT
>CALDNF010000106.1 GCA_937917475.1 uncultured Faecalibacterium sp. | reverse complement strand
CTGGAGTTCAGACGTGTGCTCTTCCGATCTGGGTGTCCTGCACAGCGGCGTTCTGCTCAATGATACGGAAGTTCAGACCATTGGCGGCAGCATAAGCAGCTGCAAACATACCGCCGTTGCCTGCACCAACGATAACAATGTCGGTATCGACGGTCTCGGTAATGGCAGCTTCGTCAATGTCAGGCTCCTTGCCCAGCCAGTCGTTCTCGTCGCCGGTAGGCAGCTGAACGCTGGAAACAGTGGCCTCGCCCTTGGCCTGTGCAAAGCAGCTCTTGGCAGCCTTCATGACAGCATCGCTGGTGATGGTAGAACCAGACACGCCGTCGATCTCAGCAGAACCGGCAGCCAGCAGCTGCTCCTTGAGCTGATCGGCAGCAGCTGCACCATAGGATGCGGTCTCGCCGGAGGTATCCACCACAACGTCGGTCACAGCACTGTCCGAGAAGGTCATGGTGACCTTGACGGTGGAGGAGATGCCCTCAGCGGTACCCTCATAGGTGCCGGGGATGTAGGTGCCCGCAGCACCGGACGCTGCGCCAGAAGCAGCGGTAGAGCTGGAGCTTGCAGCGTTGCAGGCAGCCAGTGCACCGGCGGTCACACCGGACATGGCAGCGGCAGCAGCGATCTTCAGAAAACCTTTACGGGAGATCTTATTCATTGCAGGGGTCCTTTCTTCTTGCACTTTCTTTTTCTTCTTTCGCTTCGATGTGCATATCACACTTCGTTCGATAATAATCTAACATAGTTTTTCGCTTCTGTCCTTTAAGAATTTTTAAGCTTTCGAGCTGTTTTTCCTCCCTAAAATTATCAGACAGACCCAATTCGTTTGACATTTGCTTATCGAAGTCTGTTCTGGAGTAAAAAGAACCGCCCACTTGTTAAGTTTCCTTAAAAAGTGAGCGGTTGGCATTTAACATATTTTAAGCTGTTTCGCCTTCCGGCTGGAAAATATACCCTTTGCCCCACACGTTTTTCAGGTAGATGGGCTTTGCCGGGTCCGGCTCGATCTTGCTGCGGAGGTTATGAATGTGCACCTGAACCGTTCGCACATCGCCCAAACTCTCCTTACCCCAGATCTTCTGATAGAGTTCATTGGCCGTAAAGAAGGTATTCGGGTACCGGATGAACAGGCTGAGGATGCGGTACTCCATATCCGCCAGGTGGATGCTCTTGCCCTGCCGCTCCACGCTGTGGCTGTTGGCATCCAGAGTAAAGGCAGCGCAGTGGTAGCCGTTGACGGAGGGCTCCGCGGCGTCCATCTGCACCCGGCGGATATTGGCCATGATCCGGGCCAGCAAAACTTTATTATGATAAGGCTTCGGGATGAAATCGTCCCCGCCCAGCTCCAATGCACGGACTACCGTATCGGTATCGTCCAGACAGGAGGTAAAGATGATGGGGCAGTGATGCCAGCTGCGCAGACGCTGACAGAGGTCCACGCCGTTGGTGTCCGGCAGCAGAATATCCATCAGGATCACATCAAACTTTTCTCGGGCATGGCTCAATGCGTCGCCGCCGGTCTCGGCGCAGACCACCTCAAAGTTTTTCTGGCTTTCCAGAAAATAGCGGGTCGTATCCCGGATCACTGGATCATCTTCGACCAATAACACCCGGATCATGGTTTGCTCTCCCCTTTTCGTTCCAAATCTGATATACTATTTTCAGTATACCTGATTTTTGTCCGTTTCTCAACTGTTTTCTTGCTCTGGGGGATATCATGACCATAAAACGACTCACTCTTTCTCTTTTTTCCGCTCTTTTTATCCTGCTTCTTGCTCTGGCAGGCATCGGGTACAACGCAGAGTTCCCGGTGCTCTCCTCCGGCTCTGTGCTGACCAATACCGCCGCTGAGCAGGGTGCGGCCTTATCCGGCTGGGTGCAGGAACCGAACGGTGAATGGATCTTCACTTTCACCCCTTCTCCCGACATTCCAGAGCTTGCCGAAAACCCAGAGCTGATACTCTGCCTCAACGGCACCAGTTACGGACAGCCCTCCGCTGCGCTTCCGGCGGCAGACCGTTCCGGAGAGTCCTTCCGACTGGAAGCTGAGCCCGGTCAGCCGATCACCATCCGCATCCGCTCCACCCGAGAGCCGCAGGGCTGGCTGCTCCTGCCCCGCCGGGCAGCAGAGGGCTTTACATTCCGCACCCTGCTCCAGCTCATGACGCTGACAGCTTTTGTGACGATGGCTGCGGTCGTTCTTGCGCTTTACTATTATAAGCACCAGCCGGAGCTGGGGTACTTTTTACTTTATCTGGCTGTGCTGGCAGGCTGGGGAGCCGTGGTAGCGGGCTTCCCGGTCTCACAGGGTCGATGGATGGGGCTGATCATGCGGTTCTTCTTTTCCCTGACCGTAATGGCCCCCATCTGGCTTTCTGCCGCTCTGACAAAAGTCCGCTTCTTTCCGGAGAAAAAGCAGCGTCCCCTCGTATTTGTCCTCAGCTCCACCTATCTGCTGTGCAGCCTGAGCTCTGCCGACATCCCCCGGCTGCTGGCCCTTTGCGGCGGCATGGTCTACTGCATCGCCCTTCTCATCAAGGCAACTGAGAAAAGCCGCTCGGTGCTGCTGCTCCTGCTGCCCTGTATTGTAACCACTGGCCTGCGGATCTGGGTGCTTTTGCCCGGGATGCAGCAATCGTTCTTTCTGGAGTCATTTTCCTTTTATCTCATCCGCTGTGCCCGGGTCTTTGACCTGCCCTTTGCGCTGGGCTGCATGGTTTTTGTCTGCCGCCGGTTTGCTTTGCAGTTTGACCGCACCGAGCAGCTGGCCCGGGAACTGGATCAGCGTGTGATCGAGCGGACCCATGCCCTGACTGAAGAGACCGAAGCACGAAAGAGCATGATGCTGAACATCTTTCACGATCTGCGTAGTCCTCTCTTTGCGGTGAGCAGTGGATTGGAAACACTGGAAGATGCCCCGGAAGCTCTTCCGGCTTTGCTGCCTGCCCTGCAGCAGCGGGTAGAATTTCTGCGGCGGCTTACCGAGGATCTCTTTCTTGCCGCAAAGCTGGAGCAGAAGCAGGTCCTGCTCAATGAGGACCGGGCAGCCCTCAACGAAGCAGCAGCCGTCGTCTGCACCGCCTGCCGGAGTGAAGCCGAGAAAAAGGGAGTTTGCCTCATTGCCGACACTGCCGCACCTCTGCCGGTCTGGGGGGACCGGGTGCGTCTGGAACAGATCTTGCAAAATCTCGTGACGAACGCCATCCATTACACCCCCGCAGGGGGAACCATTACTGTGACCTGCAAAGCCCAAAACGGCTATGCCCTTGTTTATGTACGGGACACCGGCTGCGGCATTGCGCCCGAAGATCAGACGGCCGTATTTGACCGGTATTTTCACACCACCGCCAATACCAAGCACGATTCCACGGGCCTTGGTCTGACCATTGCTCAGGAGCTGGCCCGGCTGCACCATGGTGAGATCACGCTGGAAAGCGAAGTGGGCAAGGGCAGCTGCTTTACTCTTGTGCTGCCTTTGCTGGAAACCGACTGAGTGGGAACATCCCGCTGATCCACTGGGATCCATGCTTTCTCTGCCCAAAACGCCGGTTTTGTTTTAGTTTTGTGCTGGTTTTGTCTCTTGCCCTCTGAGCGGTTCTGCCGTACTATAGCAATAGAATTTGAACAGGTAAGGAGGAATCCTTTTTGATCCAGCGATTTTCTTTTGGTCGTCCCTTCCCCACCGGAAGCGTTGTTGAGACCCTGCCTATTGCCACAGGCGACGTGCCTTTTCTGACTCCTGATGAAAGCGGCTGGAAGTTGACTCTGGCCGAAGACGCCGTTGTATACGGTCTGGGCGAAATGCCCCGGGGCATCAACAAGCGCAGCTGGCATTACATCACCAACAACACAGATGAATCCCACCACGGCGAGGACAAGCTTTCTTACTACGGTGCGCACAATTTCCTGCTCATCCGGAACGGTTTGGGTGGCGACTGTTTTGGCGTGTTTATCGATTTCCCGGGGAAAGTTTATTACGACATTGGCTACAGCGAGCATGATGTGCTCCGTTTTCACACCGAAGAGCCCAACTACGAGCTTTACATCCTGACCGGTAAAAACGAAGCGGCGATTGCTAAAGCGTTCCGGAAACTGATCGGCCGCAGCTACATCCCACCCAAATGGGCCTTTGGTCTTGCCCAGAGCCGCTTTGGCTACAAAACAGAAGCCGATGTCCGGGAGATTGCACGCCAGTACCGGAAGAATCAGCTTCCTTTGGACATGATCTGCATGGACATCGACTATATGCAGGATTATGCGGATTTTACCGTTAACAAAGACCGTTTTCCTGACTTAAAAAAACTCTCCGATGACCTCAAAGCCCAGAACATCCGTCTGGTGCCTATCATCGATGCCGGCATCCGGATCAATCCCAACGACAAAGCCTGTCAGGAAGGTCTGGAAAAGGGGTATTTCTGCAAAAAGGCCGATGGCAAGCCCTTTGTAGCCGCTGTCTGGCCGGGCAAAGCCTATTTTGCAGATTTCCTTCGCCCCGAGGTCCGGGAGTGGTTCGGCAGCTGGTATCACACCCTGACCGACCTTGGCATCGAGGGGTTCTGGAACGATATGAACGAACCCGCACTCTTCTATTCCCCTGAGCGGCTGCGGGAACTTTTGGACTACGCTGCATCTCTGCGGAACAAGGACAACATCGAGCATCATGAGTTTTTCGGCTTTGTCGGGAAAGTTATGAAACTGATGAACAGCCCGGAGGACTATGCCAGCTTCTATCATGAAGTCAACGGCGAAAAGATCCGCCATGACCGGGTGCATAACCTCTACGGCGGAAACATGACCCGGGCCGCATCCGAGGCTTTTGACCGGCTGCGCCCCGGCAAACGCACCCTGCTTTACAGTCGATCCAGTTTTATCGGCTCCCACCGGTACGGCGGCATCTGGCTGGGCGACAATCACTCCTCCTGGGCGCAGCTGCTGGCAAACATTCAGCTCATGCCCAACGTCCAGATGTGTGGTTTCCTGTACGCTGGTGCAGACCTCTGCGGCTTCGACGGTGACACCACCTCCGATTTGGCCCTGCGCTGGTTGGAATTTGGCCTTTTCACCCCGCTGATGCGCAATCATTCTAGCTCCGGCACTCGGGACCAAGAGTATTTCCGCTTTACAAAGGAGCTGCCTGCGTTCCGCAAAATGCTGGAACTGCGCTATGCTCTCCTGCCCTACCTCTACAGCGAGTTCATGAAAGCTGCACTGGAAAGTACTCCTTATTTCCGTCCGCTGGCCTTCGATTACCCGGATGATTCCGACGCACGAACCGTTGAGGATCAGCTGCTTTTGGGCGAAGGGCTGATGGTCGCACCGGTTTACACCCAAAATGCTGTGGGCCGCCACGTCTATCTGCCGGAGTCCATGAAACTGCTCCGGCTGCGGAGTGTGGAGGACTACGACGAGGAAATTCTCCCTGCCGGACACCACTACCTGCCCTGTGCCTTAAACGAAGTGCTGCTCTTCATCCGCCCCGGCTGTATCGTACCTGTGGCAGCTCCTGCCGAGTGTACGGCACAGCTTGACGAAGAGCATCTGACATTGTGGAGCAACCTCTCCGCCGGGCAGAAAGCCGTTTATCGGATGTACACCGATGACGGTGAGACGAAGACGTATGAAAAAGCGGAGAATTGGAGGATGGTGGAATAAACGTAACCCTCCAGAGATGCAAAAATACCCTCTGAAAAACTTACCGTTTCTCAGAGGGTATTCTTATGTTTCTCTTGATGAAGAATCGCCCGATCGTATCAAAGCAATCTCAGAAAGCCTTTCAGCTCTCAAAATATCGCATTGCATCCATACTTTTCAGGATTTGCATATTACTCGAGCTCAATCGTTGCCGGCGGTTTACCGGTGCAATCATAGAACACACGATTGACGTGCTTAACTTCATTGACGATACGACTGGTGACCGTGCCAAGGACATCCCACGGCATATTATAGCTTTCAGCTGTCATGAAATCGGTCGTTGTAACTGCGCGCAGGGCCACGGCGTAATCATACGTACGCTCGTCACCCATAACGCCAACACTATGCATATTGGTCAGCGCAGCATAATACTGGCTGATCTCCTTATCCAGACCTGCCTTAGCGATTTCCTCACGCCAGATCGCATCCGCATCCTGCACGATTGCAACCTTCTCAGGGGTCACCTCGCCGATGATTCGAATCGCCAGACCAGGGCCGGGGAACGGCTGACGGCTGACCAGATACTCCGGCAGACCCAGCTCACGGCCAGCCTGACGTACTTCGTCCTTAAACAGGTTACGGAGAGGTTCCACCAGCTCCTTAAAGTCCACCGTATCAGGCAGGCCGCCGACGTTATGGTGGCTCTTTATGACCGTAGACTCGCCGCCCAGACCACTCTCAACCACATCCGGATAGATCGTACCCTGTGCCAGGAAATCCACCTTGCCGATCTTCTTTGCTTCCTCTTCAAAGACACGGATAAACTCTTCGCCGATGATCTTTCGTTTCTTCTCAGGCTCCGAAACGCCCTTCAGCTTGCTGAAATAACGCTCCCGGGCATCCACACAGATAAAGTTGATATCAAAGTTCGGGTTGCCCGGTCCAAAGACTGCGCAAACCTCTTCCTTCTCATTCTTGCGGAGCAGGCCGTGATCCACAAAAACGCAAGTCAACTGCTTGCCCACAGCCTTTGCCAGCATCGCAGCCAGAACCGAGGAATCCACGCCACCGGACAGAGCGCACAGCACCTTGCCATCACCAATTTCCTCCCGCAGAGCCTTCACATTGTTCTCCACGAAAGAATCCATCTTCCAGTCGCCCGTGCAGCCGCACACGTTGTACACAAAGTTGCGGAGCATCTTCTTGCCCTCAGCAGTGTGCAGCACTTCCGGATGGAACTGAACGGCATACAGGCCCTTCTCTGCATTTTCTGCAGCTGCCACCGGGCAATTGACCGTGTGCGCCGTGATCTTGAAACCGGGAGCAGCCTGTTCAATATAATCGTTGTGGCTCATCCAGCAGATTGTCGAAGGCTGAACATCCGCAAACAGCTTGCTTTCATTGTCCACAAACACCTCAGTCTTGCCGTACTCCCGCTCCGGTGCACGGCAGACATGACCACCCAGCAGATGCATCATCAACTGGCTGCCATAGCAGATGCCCAGCACAGGCACACCCCAGTTAAAAATCTCCGGGTCGATCGTAGGTGAATCCTCCAGATAAACGCTATTGGGACCACCGGTAAAGATGATGCCCTTCGGATTCTTGGCCTTGATGGTTGCAAGATCCGTCTTATAGGAATAGATTTCGCAGTAGACATTATTCTCGCGGACACGGCGAGCAATCAGCTGATTGTACTGACCGCCAAAGTCCAACACGATCACGGTTTCATGCTGCATGATATTCTCCTCCCTTGTTGCAGATGTGTACTTTACAGATATCTATAGTATAGCACATCCTACAAACAAAAGCGACAGTCTTTGTGAACTTTCCCAAATTTATTTTGCCCGGATGGGGTGCCGCAGCACTGTCTTCAGCTTTTCGGGTGCTGTACGGCGCGGGTCAGAAAGGTAAATCTCATGGTGGCGGCGGGTCTCTGTAAAGTCCACCACATAGCCCTGCGCCTCGGCAAAGGCATCCATCTTGACCAAGGTCTCCGGCTCGGCATCATATGGGCCGAGATGCATACACTGAACACAAAGGCCCTCGTCATAGTGGAAGAACTGCACTTTGGAAAAGTCCCTCTTCTTTTTGGTAGTCGCTTCCTGCACAGCCCAGTCAAACTCTTCTCGGGTCGCAAAGTCGGGCAGGCGGATCATACTCGTCCACTCGAAGTTCTCTTTATGGGCATAATCCACACCCTCTACGCCTTCCTGATGCCACAACCCCTCCAGCGGCGGTACCACATACTCAAAGTATCCATCGATCTTATGGCTGCCCTTATAACTCATTTTGATGGTGAACGCAATGCCATACAGCAGTTCCATGGCCGCCTGATACTCCCCGTTCGGGTCATTAGGGTTTCCCCTGCCCCGCACCGCCACAAAGCTCATTGCAGGAATTGTAATGATGTGCGGCTTTTTCGGCGGGAGGTAAAACTCCTTATACTCTTTCTTATAATCAAAGACCATCGTGTTTTTCTCCTTCCAGAATTTCACGCTGCTTCTTTTTGCTGAAGCCGCTTAGCACAAGCCGGTAAGATTCATCCAGCATTTCTTTTACCAGCTCATCCGGAACAGCACCATTCGACTTGATAGAGTTCCAATGCACTTTGTTCATGTAGTAGCCCGAGATAATATCTTCATACTGCTGACGGAGAAAATCGCCTTCCTCCGGCTTCAGTTTCAGCGTGATATATACCGGCTTACCTGTTGCGTCATCCAAACAGATGGCGGCAAACATTTTTCCACCGATCTGATAGCGGATCCAGTTCCACTCGGCCTGCAAATCTTTTGTTACACTGGGCTTTTCCAGAAGATATTGGTCGATCCAGGAACATTTCATGTTCCACCCGCCTTTCTGGTAGAAATTTTTTCTTGTTTTTAATATATCACAACAACTATAATTTGTAAAGTCAATTTTGGGCAAAACAAGAAGAAGCTCCTCTGCCACATCAGCAGAGGAGCCCGAAATACAAAAAGAGCCTTCCCACTCTCCGGAATGGGAAGGCTCTTTCTAAATTTAACCTTTTGCCTTAGAACAGGTGTGAAGGATCAAAATCACTCAATGATCTTGCCGACAACGCCAGAACCAACGGTACGG
>CALDNF010000105.1 GCA_937917475.1 uncultured Faecalibacterium sp. | reverse complement strand
CGGCCAGCGGCGGTGCCCGGATGCAGGAGGGCATTTTCAGCCTGATGCAGATGGCAAAAACCTCTGCGGCCATCGAACGGTTTTCCAGCCGGGGCGGGCTTTACATCAGCGTCCTGACCCACCCGACCACAGGCGGCGTAACGGCCAGCTTTGCAAGTCTGGGCGATATCATGCTGGCGGAACCGGGAGCTCTCATCGGCTTTGCAGGCCCTCGTGTCATCGAACAGACCATCGGCGAGACCCTGCCCGAAGGATTCCAGCGCAGCGAATTCCAGTTGGAACACGGCTTTGTGGATAAAGTAGTCCCCCGCAGTGAACTGCGAGGGACCCTCATCCAGCTGCTGCAGCTCCACGCCGCAGGAGGAAAACACCATGATTAAAGAAATTCTGGAACAGCTTGCCCCTCTGGATGCGCAAATCGCTGCACTCCGGGGCAATGCATCGGATGAAGAGAGCCGGATGGAAGCCATGACCGCCCACGCAGCAGAACTGGCCGAACTTTCTGTTGAGGAAGATGAGATCCTCCGCACCTGCGGCCCTCTGACTGCCGAGGACCGGGTCTTTCTGGCCCGGCACCCCGACCGCCCTCATATCGACGAAACGGTAAACGCCCTGTTTACCGATTTCTTTGAACAGTGCGGCGACCGGCAGTGCAAAGAGGACCGTGCCATTCTGGGCGGTGTGGCCCGGTTCCATGGGATGCCGGTAACGGTCATCGGCCACCGGAAGGGCTCTTCGCTGGAAGAAAATATGGCGTGCAATTTTGGGATGCCGGGACCGGAAGGATACCGCAAGGCCCTGCGTCTCATGAAACAGGCCGAAAAATTTGGCCGTCCCATCATCACCTTTATCGATACGCCGGGTGCATATCCAGGCCGGGAAGCCGAAGAGCGGGGACAGGGTGAGGCCATTGCCCGGAACCTCATGGAGATGAGCGGTCTGACCGTTCCCATCCTCGCCGTCGTCACCGGCGAAGGCTCTTCCGGCGGCGCACTGGCTCTGGGAGTGGCCAACCACATCCTCATGCTGGAAAATGCGGTCTACTCCGTCCTCAGCCCGGAAGGCTTTGCCAGCATCCTCTGGAAAGATGCCTCCCGCAGCGGCGAAGCCTGTGAGCTTATGAAGCTGACCGCACAGGACCTCTACCGGGACGGCATTGTGGAAGAGATCATTCCGGAGCCCATCGGCGGAGCACAGCGGAGTCATGCCGTCCTGTTCGACAGCATCGACGCCGCACTGCGGAAACATCTGAACATCCTGTGCCGGATGAGCGGCAAAGCTTTGGCCGAGCAGCGGTACAAAAAATTCCGCCAGATCGGAGAAACGAGGAAAACATGAATGGTTTGCAGCTGATCGCCACCGGCGGAGCTCTTCCGGAACGCACAGTCACAAACGAGGAACTGAGCCGGATGGTGGACACCAGTGATGAATGGATCACCACCCGCACCGGCATCCGCACCCGTCACTACTGCGGAGAGACAGAAAACGCTGCCACACTGGCCATCCGTGCCGCACAGCAGGCTTTGGAGCGCAGCGGTCTTGGACCGGAAGAGATTTCCTGCTGCATCTGCGCTACGCTTTCCGCTCCGGATGCAACGCCCAGCGTGGCCTGTCAGGTCCAGCGTGCGCTGCATCTGCCGGAGGGCTGCCCGGCACTGGATGTCAACGCAGCCTGCTCCGGGTTCATCTATGGAACAGCCGCTGCCAACGGCCTTCTGGCAACACTGGGTGGGAAATATGCTCTGGTCATCGGCTGTGAAGCCCTTTCCCGCCTGATGGACCCGAAGGATCGCTCTACCTGCGTTTTGTTCGGCGATGGTGCCGGTGCAGCGGTCTTTGAGCGGACCGAGAGCAATGCTCCCTTTGCCGTCACGCTGGGCGCAAGAGGAGATGACGCCATCCATGCGGGCGGTCCCAGCCGTACCGGCTCCTCCCCCATCACCATGGACGGCAAGGCAGTATTCCGTTTTGCAGTAGACGCACTGCCCAAAAGTCTGGACCGAGTGCTGCAAAAGACCGGGCTGAACCTTGATGATCTCAGCTGGGTGGTCTGCCATCAGGCCAACAGCCGCATCATCGATCACTGCGTCCGGCATCTGAACGCAGACCCCGCAAAATTTTACAAGAACATGGATCATCATGGAAACACCAGTGCCGCCAGCATCCCGGTCGCTCTCAATGAGCTGGCCGAGAGCGGGCAGCTGCTGCCCGGGCAGACGATTGCCTGCATCGGGTTTGGCGGCGGCCTGACTTGGGGCGGTGCGATTTTTCAATACAGAAAGTAAGAGTCGGCGTTCTGGCAGCTTTCTCCCCGGACACGAATCGGGCCATCGCCCGCCCCAACGGACGGTTTTCGGAGAAACTGGCAGCCCACCGGTCAGAAGATTGATATGAAATTACTGAACGAAATTTTAGGGACCAAATATCCCATCATTCAGGGCGGCATGGCAAACATTGCAACCGGTGAATTTGCCGCTGCCTGCTCCAATGCGGGCGCATTGGGCATTATCGGCGCAGGCGGCATGAACACCGACACTCTGCGCCAGAACATCCGCCGCTGCAAGCAGCTCACCGACAAGCCCTTTGGTGTGAACATCATGCTCATGCACCCGCAGGCAGACGAGTTTGCGAAGATCGTGGTGGAAGAAGGCGTAAAAGTCGTTACCACCGGCGCAGGCAATCCGGGCAAGTATATCCCCCTGTGGAAATCTGCCGGCATCAAGGTCATCCCGGTGGTGGCCGCTGCCGTGCTGGCGAAGCATCTGGAGCCGCTGGGCATCGATGCCGTCATCGCCGAGGGCACCGAAAGCGGCGGCCACGTGGGTGAAATGACCACCATGGCTCTGGTACCGCAGGTAGCAGATGCGGTAAACGTACCTGTCATTGCGGCAGGCGGCATTGCCGACGGACGTCAGCTGGCCGCAGCCTTTGCGCTGGGTGCCTGCGGCGTACAGGTAGGCACCTGTCTTCTGGTCAGTGAGGAGTGCCCCATTCACGAAAACTACAAAGCGGCCCTTCTCAAAGCCAAGGACAGCGACACCATCGTGACCGGCCGCATCGGCGGTTCTCCAGTCCGGGTGCTGAAGAACCGGATGAGCCGGGAATATGTCCGGCAGGAAAAGGCCGGAGTAGACAAAATGGAACTGGAAAAATACACCCTCGGCAGTCTGCGCCGGGCGGTCTTTGAGGGCGACACCATCACCGGCAGTCTGATGGCCGGACAGGTAGCAGGGATGCTCCATGAAGTGCGTCCGGTGGCCGACATCCTCGATAACCTGTGGGAAAGCGGGAGGCAGCGCATCCATGCACTGAGCGAAGAATGTTGACTCTTGGCAAAAAATCGCTGTCCGTGCCCATCCTGCAGGGCGGCATGGGCGTAGGCGTATCCCTCGGCGGGCTGGCCGGGGCCGTAGCGGCCTGCGGCGGCATGGGGTGCATCTCCACCGCCGATGCCGGCTACCGGGAACCGGACTTTGCTCATGACCCCGCTGCCGCCAATCATCGTGCCCTGACCGCAGAGATCAAAAAGGCAAAGCAGCTGGCAAATGGGAACGGCATGGTCGCCATCAACGCCATGGTGGCCACGCAGGACTACGCCGCCGCCATCCGCACCGCCGTGGAAGCGGGTGTGGATGCAGTAGTTTCCGGCGCAGGTCTGCCGCTGGAACTGCCCGGCATCGTAAACACACCGGACACTGCCATTGCCCCCATCGTTTCCAGCCGCAGAGCAGCGAAACTCATTCTGCGCCGCTGGGCCAAGGAGTTCGGCCGCACCGCCGATTTCGTGGTCATTGAGGGTTGTAAGGCGGGCGGACATCTCGGCTTTGCCGAAGAGGCTCTTCTTGCCGGAAACTGCCAGACGCTGGACGAGATCCTGCCGGAGGTCCTGCAGGAAGTAAAACCCTACGAAGCACAGTTCGGCCACCCCATCCCGGTATTCGTGGCAGGCGGTGTGTACACCGGGGCAGACATTGCCCACTACACCCGCCTTGGGGCCACAGGCGCACAGCTTGCCACCCGTTTTATCCCGACTTACGAGTGCGATGCTTCCCAAGGATTCAAGGATGTTCTGCTGCGGGCAAAAGCCGAGGATGTGCGCATCATCCACAGCCCCGTCGGGATGCCGGGCCGGGCACTGAACACGCCGCTGGTGCAGGCACTGGCGGAGGGCAGACGCTTTCCTCCTAAACACTGTGCCCGCTGTCTCAGAACCTGCGACCCCGCAAAAGTACCCTACTGCATCACCCATGCCCTCATCGAAGCGGTCAAGGGCAATGTGGAGGAAGGTCTGTTTTTCTGCGGGGCCAATGTGGGCAGACTGGACCGGATGTACACCGTCTGCGAACTGATGGACGAACTTGTGACCGAATGGAGGCAAAACCAATGAAGCTTGCTGTTTTGTATGCCGGTCAGGGTGCCCAGCACCCCGGCATGGGCAAAGAATTTTACGAAAAATTCCCCGCTTTCCGGACATCGTTCGACAGTGCAGTGCTAGATTTTGATCTGCACCGCATCTGCTTTGAAGACCCGGACGGCGTTCTGAACCAGACCCAGTACACTCAGCCCTGTATGGTGGCCTTCGCCTGCGGTGTGTCGGCTGTGCTGGAAGAAAAAGGGATAAAACCGGACTATACAGCCGGACTTTCCCTTGGTGAATACTCTGCGCTGGAAGCTTCCGGGGTGTTTACCCCCAAGCAGGCCATCGAACTGGCCGCCTACCGCGGCAGAGCCATGGCCGATGCCGCAAAAGGCATCGACTGCGGGATGACCGCAGTGCTGAGCCTTGACCGGGAAGCTCTTGCCCAATGCTGTGCACAGGCAGCGGGTCTGGGCTGTGTGCAGATCTGCAACTACAACTGTCCGGGTCAGCTGGTCATCGGCGGCGAAAAGGCCGCAGTGGATAAAGC
>CALDNF010000104.1 GCA_937917475.1 uncultured Faecalibacterium sp. | reverse complement strand
TATCACAGCCTTTTTCATGAAACGTTCATTTCTATGCAGTATACTATATTTCGTAAACCGGAGCAAGACAGAATGGTTTGAATCCCTTCCTGCCTGCCGCTTCGATGGAAAAAGACTGGAGGAGTTCCACAATGGATTACAGAAATTATGACCGCGGATATGCGGAACCGTCGATGACCTCGGCGGATTATATGACCCGCACCTACCGCTGGATGGCCTGCGGACTGCTCATCACCTTTGCGATGGCGTATCTGACCGCAACGACCCCGCTGCTTTATCTGGTGGATTCGCTCTACCTTGTCCTCACCATTGCAGAGCTGGCACTGGTGTTCGTTCTCAGCTCCCGGGTGCAGAATATGTCGGTAGGGGCGGCAAGAGCCACCTTCTTCGGCTATGCCCTCATCAACGGCATGGTGCTGAGTTATTATTTCCTTGTGTTCTCGGCGGGCACGCTGGTGCTGGCTTTCCTGTCCACCGCCGTCTATTTCGGCCTGATGGCATTCTACGGCACCACCACCCATAAAGACCTTACCGGCTGGGGCCCCCGCCTGATGATGGCTCTTGTTGCCCTCATCATCACCGGTCTGGTGGGCATGCTGTTCGGCTTTGGCTTCGGCAGCAGCGTCCTGTACAGCGGCATCGGTCTGGTGGTGTTCATGCTCCTGACCGCCTACGACACCCAGAAGCTCCAGCAGATGTACACCTATTATGCAGGTGATGCAGAGCTGGCGGAAAAGGCTTCCATCTACGGTGCCCTGACCTTGTATCTGGACTTCATCAATATCTTCCTGTACGTGGTTCGTCTGCTGGGCAATAGCCGTGACAGAAGATAACATTTCAAACGGTTTTTGCGCTCTGGCCGCCTGCAAAGGCGGCCTTTTTTGATGCAGGAAGCCTCACCCCTTGCAAATCGGCGGCTCCTGCTATACTATATAAAAGAAAGAAAAACTTGGAAGAGGGAGATGCGGAATGGCAAACGACTCGGGGATGAAGATGAGGTTCCGGCCTGTGGGCACGGCAAAAAAGCGGGCGGAGGCGGCCGTCTATGGCCCGCTGGATACCGGCTGCCCTGCCGTCAGCACAGCCATTGCCGCTTTGTATACCGGCCAGAATGAAGCCAGTTTCTGGGCGTTGATGAACGCTCTGAACTATGCATTGCAGCTGGAGACCCGGGTGCTGGTGCCTTTGCAGTCCATGGCCGACCCGCAGGGCAAAGCGGTGACCTGGGCAGAGCGTCCGGTCCCGGCGGACAAGGCCGAGGGCCTGCCCCTGTGGCTGCTGCGGACCAATAAGGGCAAAAACTATCTGCCGGTCTTTCTCTCGGTCAAGGCAGCGGAAGCCGACAAGGGCACAGCTGCCCGCCCCATGAGTGAGCGGCTTCTGATGGACGTGATGAAAGAGGTGCTGGACACCGAGGGCATCGACGGGATCGTCATCGACCCATGGAACAGTTCGGCTACCCTTGAGTGCTCCATTCTCAACGGCCTGCTCCGGGCACAGCAGGATACGGCTCCCGGCGAGACAGAACTGGAAGAAGCGGAAAAGGCCATTGCGGAAAAACGCTGGGATGACGCACGATATTTTCTGGAATCTGCCGCCTCTCTGGGCCGGGCCGAGGCCCTGACCCGGATCGGGGAGCTCTATTATACCGGCAGTGGTGTGCGCAAAAGTGCAGCACAGGCCCGCAAATTCTGGAAAAAGGCTGCAAAAGCCGGGGAAGTGGAGGCAATGCTGGTTCTGGGCGACGATGTGATCCACTCCGGCGGAGACCGGGGAGAGGCTCTGCTCTATTACCGCCGTGCCGCCTCGGAAGCGGCTGCGACGCCGGATATCACCTATACCCCCCGGCTGCAGCTCCGGCTGGCGCAACACGAGACCCGGTTCCTCTCCAAAAAGAAGGCGTTGGCCCAGCTGGCAGAAGCAAAGCAGGGCTTTGCCATTCTGGTGCGGGAGGGAGACGAATCGGCAAAACCATGGCTGGAGGAGACCGAAAAAGAGATCAAGACGCTGCTCTGAACACAGTTTCTTTACATTTGAAGCAAGAAAAGGTCATACGGAACCGGTAAGATATTCCGTGGAAGATAATATGCTGCGCAGCAAAGAGAGGACAAATCGGTATGAGCAAAGTAATCGGAATCGATCTGGGCACCACCAATTCCTGTGTGGCGGTGGTGGAGGGCGGTAAGCCTGTGGTCATCACCAACGCAGAGGGCGAGCGCACCACACCCAGCGTGGTTGCCTTTACCAAGGACGGCGAGCGTCTGGTGGGCGGTGCCGCCAAGCGGCAGATCGCAACCAACTCCGGACGCACCGTTTCCAGCATCAAGCGGCACATGGGCTCTGATTACCGGGTGCACATCGACGGCAAAGACCTGACCCCGCAGGAGATCAGTGCCATGATCCTGACCAAGATCCGCCGGGACGCCGAAAGCTACCTCGGCGAGCCGGTCACCGAGGCCGTCATTACCGTCCCTGCTTATTTTGACGACAGCCAGCGCAAGGCCACGCAGGATGCAGGCCGGATCGCCGGGCTGAAGGTGCTGCGGATCATCAACGAGCCCACCGCCGCTGCTGTGGCCTATGGCCTGGACAATGAGCAGCCGCAGAAAATCCTGGTCTACGATCTGGGCGGCGGCACCTTCGATGTGTCCATCATCGAGATCGAGGACGGCACCTTCACGGTGCTTGCCACCGGCGGCGACACCAATCTGGGCGGTGACGACTTTGACCAGCGGATCGTGGAATATGCCGTGGCTGAGTTCAAAAAATCCGACCGGATCGACCTGACCCGTGACCCCGCTGCCATGGGACGGCTGAAAGAAGAGGCCGAAAAGGCCAAGAAGGAGCTGTCCAGTGCACCGGCGGCCCAGCTCAACCTGCCCTTCATTGCAGTGGGCAAAGACGGCCCCCACCATCTGGACCTTTCCATCACCCGGCCCCAGTTTGAGATGATGACCGGCGACCTGCTGGCCCGGACCGTGCAGCCGGTGCAGAACGCCCTGCGGGATGCGGGCATCTCCGCCAGCCAGCTGGGCAAGGTGCTGCTGGTGGGCGGCTCCACCCGGATGCCTGCCGTAGAGCGGCAGGTCAGGGAGCTGCTGGGCAAAGAGCCCAGCCACAGCCTGAACCCCGACGAGTGCGTTGCCATGGGTGCTGCCATTCAGGGCGGGCTGCTGCAGGGCGGCGGCAAGCTGGCCGGAGCCACCGGCGCAGCGGCGCAGGGCCTTGTGCTGATGGACGTGACGCCGCTGACCCTTTCCATTGAGACGCTGGGCGGGGTGGCTACCCCCCTGATCACCCGCAAC
>CALDNF010000103.1 GCA_937917475.1 uncultured Faecalibacterium sp. | reverse complement strand
CCATCCTCCAGCTTGACGCCTTCGGAGACGGCAATGACGATGCTGGGCTTCTTTTCCTGCATGACACGGACCTTCTCGATGAAGTGCTCCACGTTGAAGGGAACTTCAGGCAGGCAGATCATATCCACACCCTCGCAGTCATCACCCTTGGCCAGAGCGGCGGCGGCGGTCAGCCAGCCGGCGTTGCGGCCCATGATCTCTACGACGGTGACATACTTGGTGCCGTAGACCGTGGCATCCCGGATGATCTCCTTCATCACCACGCCGATGTACTTTGCTGCCGAACCGTAGCCGGGGGTGTGGTCGGTGACCATCAGGTCGTTGTCAATGGTCTTGGGCACGCCCATGAAGCGGATGTCGCTGTCAATGCATGCACCGTAGTCGGCCAGTTTGCCGATGGTGTCCATGGAGTCGTTGCCGCCAATGTAGAAGAAGTAGCCGATGTTCAGCTTCTCAAGGATCGCAAAAAGCTTTTTGTACACGGCCTCATCGTCGTGCCAGTCGGGCAGCTTGTAGCGGCAGCTGCCCAGAAAACTGGACGGCGTGCGCTTGAGCAGCTCGATGTCCAGATCGTCCGTCAGCAGGGTGGAAAGATCCACCACACGCTCCTCCAGCAGACCGGCAACACCGTTGCACATACCGTATACCACGTCTGCGCCCCGGTTCTTGCAGCTTTCGAATACACCGGCCAGACTTGCGTTGATCACGGAAGTCGGACCGCCGGACTGACCAACGATTGCATTTTTACCCATGATGATTTCTCCTTTTTGTTGTTTTCTGTTTCGGCTTTATCAAATCGTGCAGGAGCACGAAAACAGACTTGCGGAAGGGGAAACCTGCGGCAGAAGAGCCGCAGATTACAGATGAATGTGCCGGGGTGTGCCGTTGACGTACACCGGAGTCACCTCATCGAGGATGAGGGGGCGGGCGTACTCCTCAAAAGAGGCAGTCACCTGCATCCCGTCGGGAGTGATCCAGTCCAGCGGCACCTTTTTCTCAAGGTTTGCCACCTGCTGCACATCCACCGATTCGGTAACACACTGATAAGGATAGGCGGAGAGCCGCTTGAGGGCGATCATCCGGCCGGTCTCTCCGGCAAATGCTGCTGCGGCTGCTGCGCCGCCCACAGCATAGGCCTCGTTCACGTCGGTGCGGCTGGCCAGATGGCTGGCACAACGCTGCAGCGTCGAAAACTCAATAGCTCGGCTCTTGCAGTTCAGCTTGTCGTGGATGAGGTCGGACAGGTAGCGGCTGGTGCCGCTGAGGATGGCTTTGTGGCCAAAGGCATCCAGCTGGCCGGCGGTGGAGACCAGATCGCACAAATAAGTGCCGTCGGCGGTCTTTACGCCCTCGCTGGCTGCGATGATAACATTGGGCTTGGTGCGCTGCAGCTCATCCACCCGTGCCAGAAATTTATCCTGATCAAAGGGGACCTCGGGCAGCAGGATAAGGTCGGGGCCCTCGCAGTCGTCGCCGCCGGCCAGACAGGCGGCACCGGCCAACCACCCGGCATGACGGCCCATGATCTCCGCCACTGTAACGCTGCGGATGTTGTAGACCGAGGAATCCCGGATGACCTCTTTGAGGATGGTGGCAATGTACTTTGCCGCCGAGCCGTAGCCCGGGGTGTGGTCGGTGAGGCAGAGATCGTTGTCGATGGTCTTGGGCACACCGATGAACCGGACATCACTGCCCACCCGGCTGCCGTAGCGGGAAAGTTTTGCAATGGTGTCCATGGAGTCGTTGCCGCCGATGTAAAAGACGGCGCAGATGTCGTACTTGTCAAACAGAGTGAACAGCTTGACGTAAGGTGTGGAATCCACATCCGGGTCGGGCAGTTTGAAACGGCAGCTGCCCAGATAACTGGACGGGGTGCGCTTGAGTAGTTCAATGCTCATCCGATCGTCCAGCAGGACATTGAGCTCAATGAGCTCCTCTTTCAGCAGTCCCTCAATGCCGTACTTCATGCCGTAGACTTTGTCTGCGCCCAGACTGCAGGCGGCTTTGTAGACGCCTGCCAGACTGGAATTGATCACGGCCGTAGGGCCGCCGCTCTGGCCGATGATGACATTCTTGGCCATGAGAACCTCCTTCGTATCATTTCGACAAATTTTCACTTCCCGCAGCCATTCTCCGCACGGCCCCATTCCAAAGGCTTTCTGCACCCTGCACTGCGCAAAAAGACCGGGGCCATCAACAAATGACCGCAAGTAGTACAAAAAACCATACAGCTTGTGCAAGCACTTCGAGTAAAGTGTGCAAAAACTGGTACATCTCTATTGTAACTGTTTTGCGTGTTGTATGCAAGCCCTAATTGGTTGCATGGGCAAAAAATTTATGCTACAATAAATCTTACGCAGAAAAGTTTTGCACTTTCTATTCATTTCAGAAATTTTTCGGGAAGAATAACCCGGTAGAGATAGCATCCGGTGTACAAAACCGGGACGAAAGAGGGAACCAACATGGGGATTTCACACGAATATCATTCCACCCACAGCCGTGGGCGGCGCAGCCGGGCCGGATCTGGTCTGCGTCTGGCGGGGGTCATGGCAGCAATTTTGCTGCTGTCGCTGGCGATCACAGCCATTCTGGAAAACAGTCAGAGAGCCGGCGAAGCCGAAAGCACCCTGCCCAGCGGCACGGCGGCAAACATTCTCGCTCCCCTGCCCATGCAGGGCGCAGCCAATGCGGATTCCGGAGCAGCGGGAGAGGACAGCAGTTCGGCGGATACCGGCACGGAAGCCGTGACGCTGGAACAGTTCGGTCCGGCCCAGCAGACCGCCGGAGCCTACACGGTCAAGGCTTATGACAGCAGCGTGATCCGTCAGCCTGCCTGCGGACAGGTGGACCTGAGTTATTTCTCCGATGCCGTTTTTCTGGGCGACAGCCTGACGGTGGGCTTCTCCGATTATAATATCAATCTGGGCGGAGCCCTCATCTGCGGCTATACCGGTGTGGGGCCGGATGCCATTGTCAACCGCAGTGCCGTCAAGAGCAGTGTCCGAGGGGAAGAGATCGCTCTGGATGTGCTGGCAGCGGCCCAGCCCAAAAAGCTGTATATCCTGCTGGGCACCAACACTCTGACCACCTTGGGGGCATCAGACCGGTTCCTTGCCTATTATGGACAGATGCTGGACCAGCTGAAGGAACTGCTGCCCGGCTGTACGATCTACGTTCAGTCCATCCCGCCGGTGCGGCCGGAGGCTGCGGCAGAAAAGCCGGGCCTTGCAAGCGATGTGGTCCGCTCAGTCAACGAACAGCTGGCCCAGCTGGCAGCGCAGAAAAACTGTGTTTATCTGGATCTGTGGGAAGCTTTGGCCGACGGCGAGGGCAACCTGAAAGAGGTTCTGGCGGCTCCGGACGGCGTGCATTTCTCGGCAGGCAACGGCTACGGCGCATGGGTTACTTACCTGCGCAATCATGCAAAGTACTCTGCTGATAACGCATGGACGCCCGGCAGTGCGTATGCTGCAAACTGAAGAATAAAACAAAAAGGCACCGCAGATCGTTTGATCTGCGGTGCCTTTTATCATAATCGCAGGGGAGAAAAAAGCTTACTTCATCTTGCTCTTGGCCTTCATGCGCTGCTCGTGGTTCAGGATCTGCTTGCGGATACGCAGATTCTGGGGGGTGACCTCCAGCAGCTCGTCCTGTGCCAGGAACTCCAGACAGCCCTCAAGGCTCAGCTTGCTGATAGGGATCAGGCGCAGAGCATCATCAGAGCCGGAAGCACGGGTATTGGTCAGATGCTTGGTCTTGCAGACGTTGACATCCACGTCCTCGCCGGAAGCGGTGTAGCCGATGACCATGCCTTCGTAGACCTTTTCGCCAGCACCCACCAGCAGAGTACCACGCTGCTGTGCGTTGAACAGGCCATAGGTAACAGCCTCACCGGTCTCAAAGCTGACCAGAGAACCGGTGGAGCGGTTGGCGATCATGCCGGCCCAGACATCGTAACCATCAAAGATCTGGTTGAGGATGCCTTCACCATGGGTATCGGTCAGGAACTGGTTGCGGTAGCCAAACAGACCACGGCTGGGCATCCGGAACTCGAGACGGACACGGTCGGCACCCAGAGACTCCATCTGCTGCAGGATAGCTTTGCGCTGGCCCAGACCGGTCATGACGGCACCCTGATACTGGGTGGGAACGTCGATGACGACGTGCTCCATGGGCTCGTAGGTCTTGCCGTCGATGACCTTGGTCAGAACGTGCGGGGGAGAGACCTGCAGCTCATAGCCTTCACGGCGCATGGTCTCGATCAGGATGGACAGGTGCATCTCACCACGGCCCATGACACGGAAGGAATCGGTGGTGGCGGAATCCTCCACCTTCAGAGCGACATCCTTCAGCAGCTCCTTCTGCAGACGGTCACGGATCTGACGGCTGGTGACGAACTTGCCCTCACGGCCTGCCAACGGGCTGTCATTGACGGAGAAGGTCATCTCGACGGTGGGGTCGTTGATCTTCAAGAAGGGCAGCGGCTCCACATGGGAGGGGCTGCACAGGGTGTTGCCGATGGTCACATCGGGCAGACCGGAGAATGCCACGATATCGCCTGCGGTGATGTTGTCGCAGGGCTGACGGCCGTTGGCCTGGAAGTCATACAGCTTGGTCAGGCGGCCCCGCATCTTGAGGTCGGGGTTGTGCCAGTCGCAGACCTGAACTTCCTCGCCGATCTTGGCAATACCGTTCTGGATGCGGCCGATGCCGATACGGCCCACGAACTCGTTGTAGTCCACGGAGGAGACCAGCATCTGGAAGGGAGCATCCGGATCGCCCTCGGGAGGACGGATGGTGCTCAGCAGGGTGTCGAACAGGGGAATCAGATCGGTGCCGGGCACATCGGGATCCAGGCTTGCAGTGCCCTGACGGCCGCAGCAGAACAGGATGGGGCAGTCCAGCTGCTCATCGGTAGCACCCAGATCCATCAGCAGATACAGGACCTCGTCGATGACTTCCTTAATGCGGGCATCGGGACGATCGATCTTGTTGATGGCGACCACCAGACTCAGATTCTGCTGAAGAGCCTTCTGCAGAACGAACCGAGTCTGAGGCATACAGCCTTCGGCGGCGTCCACCAGCAGCAGAACGCCGTTGACCATCTTCAGAACACGCTCGACCTCGCCGCCAAAATCGGCATGGCCCGGGGTGTCAACGATGTTGATCTTAACACCCTTGTAGGTGCAGGAGCAGTTTTTAGCCAGAATGGTGATGCCGCGCTCACGCTCGATATCGCCGCTGTCCATTACTCGCTCTGCCACGACCTGATTGTCACGGAACGCACCGCTCTGACGCAGCATGGCGTCCACGAGGGTAGTCTTGCCGTGGTCAACGTGAGCGATAATGGCAA
>CALDNF010000102.1 GCA_937917475.1 uncultured Faecalibacterium sp. | reverse complement strand
GCCAGATAGGAAGAATCCTTGATGGTGGTGATGACCTGACTGAGCAGGGTGGGCACAATGTTGCGGTAAGCCTGAGGCAGAACGATGTAGAGCAGCACCTCGGCGGTGTTGAAACCCTGTGCGTATCCGGCCTCAAACTGGCCCTTGGAGACGCCGTTCAGGCCGCCCCGGACGATCTCAGCAATGACCGAGGAGTTGAAGAGGATCAGAGCCACTGCGGCTTTGAAGAGCAGCTTCATCTCCACGCTGGTCAGGCTGAACATCTTGTGGGCAAAGAACGCCGGGCAGGGGCAGAACACCACACAGACGAAGATCCAGAGCAGGTAGGGCGTATTGCGGAACAGCTCGATATAGGCGGCGGAGAACCAGCCAAGGATACGAGCCGGGCCCTTCTTGCAGTAGGTGCGGGCCAGAGCCAGCAGCGAACCGATGATCAGGCCCAGAATGACGCCCAGCACCGAGATGATGCAGGTGAACGCCACACCCCGGAGCAGGTAGACCATCACGCCCTTGGCGGTAAGGATGGACAGGCTTGCAGCTAAAGTTTTCATATCATGCAGCCTCCTTCAGCTCGATCTTGTCGGCAGTGCGGACGGAAGAATTCACACGACCCTTGCGCTCCTTGAGGGAAGCTTCCCAGCGGGTTGCCAGAGTGGACAGCGGGAAGCAGACTACAAAGAAGATCACGCCGCAGACCACATAAGCCGGAGCATATGCGCCGCCGGTGCTTGCACCGGTCACAAAGCTGTAGGTGACGCTGATCAGATCGGCACCGCCCACAATGTAAAGGCAGGAAGTGTTTTTAAAGAGGTTGACCACCTGATTGACCATGGGGGGCAGCATCACCGGGATGCTCTGAGGAAGGATGATATACGCCATCCGCTGCAGGTAATTGAAGCCCTGTGCCTGTGCGGCCTCAAACTGGCCCTTGGGCACCGACTCGATGGCGGCACGGATGACCTCGCCCATGTAGGCACCGGTGTAAACGCCCAGTGCAATGATGCCGGTGCGGATGACGCCGAGGCTCATGCCTGCAAATGCCAGTGCATAGTACAGGAAGCAGAGCTGGAGCAGCAGCGGGGTGTTCTGGATAAATTCCACATACACCCTGGCGATGAACTGCAGCGGCTTCTTGCCGCTGGTAGCCAGCAGACCCAGCACGGTGCCAATGGCAAATGCCAGAACCAGTGCGCTGAAAGCGGTGATCAGGGTATTGCCCAATCCCAGCAGAAAACTATCACGGTGCGTCCAAACCGTCATCCAAGCGTCCATGGAAAACAAACCAGACATGGCAAACGCTCCTTTCCCTTTCTATCCCTTGAACTCTATAAAAATGCTTAATCCAGACCGTTGTCCTTGATCAGCTGATCGATGGTGCCGTCTGCCAGCCAGCCGGTGATCAGATCGTCGCAGACCTTGGAGAAGTCGCTGCCCTTCTTGGTGGCAACGCCGTACTCCTGCGGTGCAAACTCGGCATCAATGTAGCTGCGGCCATCGGTCTTGTAGATGGCCAGAATGGACTTATCCACGCAGAAGCCATCGACCTCACCGGCACTCAGTGCAGTGCTGATGGCGGGATAATCGTCATACTGACGGAAGGAAATACCCTCTTTCCAGGTGTCGGCGTTGAAGGAATCGGCATCGAAGTTTGCACCGTCGATCACACCAGCTTCGACCATAGCACGGGTCAGCTCACGAGCGGAAGTGGAGCCGGAGGAAACGCCCACGACCTTATCCTTCAGGTCTGCCAGACCCTTGATGCCGGAAGCATCTTCCACCAGCACGGAAACGTGATCGGTGTAGTAGGGAGTGGAGAAATCCCAAGTCTTCTTGCGCTCCTCGGTGATGGTGAAGGTTGCCAGAACGGCATCGATGTCACCGGAATCCAGCAGCTCGCCGCGGGTAGCGGCGGTAACGGTGGTGAACTCCACGTCCACGCCCAGATACTCGGCGATCATTTCAGCCAGACTGTCCTCAAGGCCAGTGTACTCACCGGTGAGGGTATCCTGAAAACTGAAGCCCTGAACAGCGTTCTTGACGCCCACCTTCAGCACGCCACGATCCACGATGGCCTGTGTATCTGCACCAAAAGCAGCTGCGGATGCAGCAGTAGAACCTGCTGCGGAAGATGCGGTAGATGCAGTCGATGCTGCGGTGCTGGAGGAACCGCCACAAGCGGTCAGAGCACCCAGAGCGACGGCCATGCCAGCGGCCTTAACGAAGCTACGGCGAGAGATCTTTTTCATAATAACTACTCCTCTTTTTCTTTTTGCAGCCCGGACGGCTTTCCCTTTCCGCCCCGAAATGGCTGCTTATCAACAGCGGCCGCCCGGCTCATCCCGGTGCACTTGCCGCAGTCAACCATGTTCTGTCCGATCGATGGAATTTACCGGACGATCTTGCTCAGGAACTGACGGACACGCTCGTTCTTCGGATTGGTGAAGAAGTGTTCCGGTGTTCCCTCTTCAATGATCTGTCCGTCGGCCATAAATACGATCCGGTCCGCCACTTTACGGGCAAAGCCCATCTCGTGGGTGACCACCACCATGGTGATATTTTTTTCATGTGCCAGCCGCACCATGACGTCCAGCACTTCCTGAATGGTCTCGGGGTCCAGTGCACTGGTCGGCTCATCAAAAAGGATGATCTTGGTCTGGGTGCACAGGGCCCGGGCAATTGCAATTCGCTGCTGCTGTCCACCGGACAGCTGTGCGGGGTAAACATTTGCCTTATCCCGCAGGCCCACCACTTCAAGATAATGATATGCCATTTCTTCGGCCTCAGCCTTGGTCTTGTGGTGGAGTTTCATGGGAGCCAGCGTCAGGTTTTTCAGCACCGTCATATGGGGGTAAAGGTTGAACTGCTGAAACACCATGCTGATGTTTTCCCGGTTGATCTTGGTCTTGTTCTTGTTGGTCAGCTCCTGACCATCAATGTAAACATGACCGCTGGTCGGCTCTTCCAGAAAGTTCATACAGCGCACCGTAGTGGATTTGCCGCTGCCGGAGGGGCCAATGATGACAAGCTTTTCGCCTTCGGCCACTTCAAGGTTCACGTCCTTCAGAACGTGCAGGTCACCGAAGTACTTGTCAACGTGTTCGAGTTTGATCACTTGTGATCCCGCCTTTCCCTAATTTCCCTATCCTTTGTCTGTCTCTCTGCGTCGCAGACCGGACGCCCGGAGCGTTCCGCTCCATTGCGAAAACCTCCGGATACGAAAAAAGACGCAGCGTGAACTAAGGTTCACGAAGCGTCTTTGCTTTCGTTGGTTAAAGTATAGCCCTTTTGCCGCAAACTTTCAATACGTAAGGTGCAACAATTTTTTGCGCCCCGAATTGTGTATTTTGGAAAGCTGCACAAACATCATACTTAAAATCCTTTATTTCAGCCGGTTCAGCGTGCCAGCAGGAGCAGCCATGCCGAAGCCACCGCCTGCAAAATCAGCCAGCGGGCCACCACCTGCTCATCGCTCCAGCCCATCCGCTTGCGCACATGGTCGTGCAGCGGGGTCAGGGTGTTTTTGAGGATGCTGATGTGCAGGAACCGTTTGAAGCTGATCTTCAGGATGCCCAGACTGCCGTCCACGATAAAGACCAGGGCCGCCAGCAGGAAAGCGAAGGGGTGGCTGCTCTTGAGGGCCAGAATGGCAAGGAAGAATCCCATGGCACGGCTGCCAGCGTCACCCATCAGCAGGGTGGAAGGCTTTGCATTGGACCACAGATAGGCCAGCAGCGCACCGATAAAGACGATGGCTGCGGTAGCGTACTCGCCCAGCTCCTCGCCGTAAGCCAGCAGGAAGGTGCCGATGCTGACCACCGCAAGGCTGGCAGACAGGCCGTCCACGCCGTCGGTGCAGTTGACCACATTGATGCTGGCCCAGATCAGGACGATGATCAGGAACAGGTACAGCGGGTACGGGATGGCAAAGCTCCAATCCAGAAAATGCACCGTGGTGCTGTTGAAATTGAGGTAGGTCACGCCTGCCACCAGCGCAATGACAAAATCGATGAGGCCCTTCTTGTACTCGTTCCAGGCTGTCTCGGCTGCATCGTCAAAGTAGCCCGAGAACATGGAGGCAATGAGCAGCACCGTGTAGATGACATATTCCACCCGGAAGGGCACCACCGCCAGCGTGACCAGTGCGATGCAAAGCACAAAGATCAGGCCGGAGCCCCGGGCCTTGCCCTTGGACAGCTCGCCGTTGACCGCAAAGGCACGGCCATGGTCGTGGGGGAGCTTATCGTGGAACAGCGAGTCCATCAGAGCGGTAAGGGCAAATGCCAGCAGAAAGCCGATGGCATCCACGCCCTGCTGCCCGATGGCATCCGAAATCAGTTGGATCATATTTCAAATTCCTCTTTCCATGGTATTCTTCTTACGGAGAGAGTGTATCACGCCCGGGGCAAAAAATCAATAAAAGAATCAGCCTGTCCGGCGGCAATGCGGGCAGGCTGCGTTTCTTTTACTATATAATGTATTACTTACGTCCGTGGAGGATGGGAGACAGCGGCTTGTAGATGACCATGCAGAGCACCGCATCCAGCAGGCCCTTGACCAGCGTGAAGGGCATATTGAAGATGACCAGACACTTGATCAGGCTGTCGGCGGAAGGCAGGATGGCCTGATACATCCCCAGAATGGCTTCCAGCGGCATATGGTAGAACTGAACATAGGCCGGGTAGGTGATGAAGTAGTTGGACGGCACGCTGAACACTGCCATGGCCACTGCACCGGCCAGTGCACCAAGGATCGCCGTCTTGCGGCTCTTGCGGTGCTTATAGATGGATCCGGCCAGCGCAGAGAACACGGCACCCAGCATAAAGTTGCACAGCTCGCCCACGCAGGCGGTGCTGGTGCCCTTGATGACGATGTGGAGCAAATTCTTCATGAAGCTGATGATCACGCCGTACACCGGGCCCAGTGCAAAAGCACCCAGCAGGGCGGGCAGGTCGGAGAAGTCCATCTTGACAAAGGCCGGGATGAGCATCGGCAGCGGGAACTCGATGAACATCAGGATAAAGGCCACCGCCGAAAGCATGGCGGCAACGGTCAGATCGCATGTGGTATTCTTTTTCATAGTTGTCCTCCCGGGGCAGAGCCCCATTCAAAATAGATTGGAAAGCCCTTTCTGTGATGGGAACCGGGGAGACAATCAAAAATGCGCCCTGCCGTCAGATGTACCGCAAAAGGATACACCTGCAACAGGGCGCATAGACAGTCGATTTGTCTGCCGTTTCTTGCATCCGGACTTTAACCGTTGGCCCCGGAGTCTCACCGGGTCAGCACTCCGTGTGGAGTGGTCGCGGGCTGTACCGCCAGTGGGGAATCTCACCCCGCCCTGAAACGAACTTTCTG
>CALDNF010000101.1 GCA_937917475.1 uncultured Faecalibacterium sp. | reverse complement strand
GGGCCTATGTCTGCCCGGATGATCTGGATGCGGCTTCCCATCAGGTGACCATCAATAACGAGTGCTGGCTGAATGACCGTGCAGGCCACCGGCTCTATGCTAAAGTGAGCTACGGCGGCGTTACCTTTAATATCGACAAAGAGATCGTCAAAGAAGTAGGGAACACCGGGGCGGGCGAGACCTACTCGCAGATCAAAGAGGGCGAAAGTGTAGTCTACCGCCTGATGCTCCGGACCGATGCGGAAGAGGTCACTCTCCATGGCAGCGCAATGTGGGACATCCTGCCGCAGGCCAGCGGTGCATTTGAGTGGGATAAGACCAATGTCCACATTGATTACGGCGATGCAGAGGTTACAAACCCGGACAACTGGAAGATCGTGAGTGCGGGCAGCGGTTACCAAAAGATCGAGTGGCAGGATGATTTTGCCATTACCTTTGGCACAGAGCTGACCTATATCTATGTAACGCTGGACTTCCCGCAAGGGGATGTGTGGAACAACTACAGCAGCATCTATGGCAGTACCACCCTCACCAACACCTACCACGTCTGGCAGGCGGAAGCATCCGTTACCCATGACCTGCTGGTCCCGGCCCGGGGCCGTCTGCAAAAGGGTGTGGCCGCAAGCCTGACCTATACCGGAAAACCCGGTGCCATTACCAACGGCCCCCTGAACGGACGGTTGTACTATTCCAACCCCGTGGGCAGCTGGACTGATACCAGTGAAGTGACCGGTGAAGAGTACGATGTGATCTATTACATCTCCCTCTACAACAGCGGTTCCACCCGGCTGTATGTGACAAAGATCTATGATCTGCCTCCCAAAGGTTTTACTTATTGGAGCACAGGGTCGGAGCTGCGCAGCCCCTATAAGCCTACCATCTATGCAGATGATGGCAGCGTGGTTCCGGATAACCAGATTGTTGAAGTGAGTGCAGGCCGGTCAAATGGGCAGGGGCAGATGGTTGGTGGCCGTCAGCTGAATGAGATCACACTCGGCCAAAACAGCAAACTTTCTTACGATCAGGGCCGTGGCCTTTATTATCTGAAACCCGGTCAGGCGTGTTATGTCGTGTTCCGCTGCCGTGTGGGTCAGGCAGCTGAGACCGAGGATTTAGCCACGAATCTGGTCACCATGCCTTATTATGACTACAACGGCGCAGGCGTGATCCTTGATGATCAGGGCCGGAGCACCGGCCCCGAAAGCAACACCTATCTCCTGAACGACGGCAACGCATCGCTGGAAGAAAGCGACCCCACTGGTGCGATCACCCTGCCGGATGCCTTTAATGGGATGCAGCCGACTCAGTGGTTCACGTCTGAAGTTTCGGTGAACCGGGGCGGCGTTACCCCCGGCATCAGCAAAAAGCTGACCAAGGCCACCAATCCGGTCACCGGTGCAGCTCAGACGAACCCGGCCTATGCACGCCCCGATGATCTGCTGACATGGACCGTCACCGCAGAAAATGACGGTATGCTGCCCATTACGGATTATCTGGTCAGCGATGTGATGCAGAGCCCCTATCAGTTTACCGATGATCTGACCTATGAGACCTTTACCGCCGCAGGCAAATCTCTGCGCAAGCTGGCTTTGACCTTGACCCCGGGCAATGACAACACCGTAACTGTGACCGAAGGCGACAATACCAGTACCCTGACCATCGGCGGCAATGCGGTGGATGTGGACGGCGGCAAGGCAACACTTGCCATCTCCAACACAGACACTGGCAGCCTGCGGCTGGATCTGCGCCTCAAGACTAGCGACTGGACCCTGCCCAACAACGGTGATGGCAAACTGGTGCTCTCCACCCTGAACAAGGGCGTGCAGCAGAACAGGCAGTACGCCAACATGGCCTATATCACACCGCTGGCGCAGGTCTGGTCCGGCAGTGTCAACAAGGGCAACAAGACCACTCTGACGGTGGACGGCACCGCATATTCCTCGGTGCAGAGCTCGGCCTATGTCATTGCTGCGGTGGGTGAGGTCACCACTTCCCTCAAGAGAGTGACCGAGACAGACAACCCTGCAAATACCGTCAACTCCAACAGTGATAAGAATTATATCGTTCTGCCGAAGGATTCTTCGACCTTCCGCTATGACCTGACCGTGAATAACAGCACCACAAAAGCCCTGACCAAACTGGTGATGATCGATACCCTGCCGGAAGTGGGTGACCACTCGGTCTTTGATGGGAACGACCCCCGGTTCAGTGAGTTCAAGGTCTCGCTGGCCGATGACCCGCAGTTCAGCGTCATGGTAAATGATCAGAAACTGGATGAAGGCAGGTACAGCCTTGAATTCTCCAGCCATACGAACTTTACGGACGCAGATTGGAACGGCGGCGAGACCCGGTGGAGCACAAGTTATGACCAGAGCACTCGTGCCATCCGCCTTGTTATTCAGGATGCCAGTGTGATCCCCAGCAATGCAAAGATCACGCTCTCCTTTACGGCAAAAGTGGACGGCAGGGCAGTGCCCGGCAGTACCGCATGGAACAGCTTTGGCTATCACTGCCAGATGCAGGGCGAAAACTACGAGCTGGAAGCTTCTCCCCTCAAGGTCGGTGTAAAGGTGCCCGGTGCTCCTACCTTGACCAAGCAGCTGGTGGACAACACCGGCAGGGCGGTTGCTGCGGCAAAGGATATGACCTTTGGTTTCCTGATCTATCGGACGAACGACATCACAGACCCCAGCAGCCTGCTGACCAGAGAGCAGTGGCTGGATGCCCTTGGCGATCACCCGTATCAGCTTTGTGAGGTTACCGTAAAGAAGGGTGAAAGCAGCTCGGACACTGTCATACTGGAAGAAACGGAAAACTTTAAGTGGGAACAGGGCGAGAGCTACAGTGTGGTGGAGCTGCCCAACGAACATGATTTCAGCTTTGACAACTGGAATGGCTGGAACACGAACCGCATTTATACCCTTACCTATGATCGGGACGATGAAAACAACATCGTCTGCCGCAACTGGGATGAGATGTGGACCATCGCACTGACCAAGATCGATGCATCCGATGCAGATCTTCATCTGCCCGGTGCGGTCTTTGGCCTGTACAGCCCCATTGAGGCAGACCGGCTGACCGAGGTGCCTGCGGAATACGCCGACCTTGCCATCCCCACAGAGCAGGAGTTTAGGGGTGTGACCTGGTATCTGACCAGCGTCCGCACCACCAATGCCGATGGTCAGATCACATGGGGCAAACTGAAGCAGAGTGCTTACTATCTGCTGGAAGTCAAGGCCCCGGACGGCTACCATCTGCCCAAGGTGAGCGGTCAGGTGCTGCGCCGGAGCGATGACGAGGATCAGGACGGCATCTATGAGGTACAGGTGGCAAACAAGGGCGGCTTCCGTCTGCCCGAGACCGGCGGCCACGGCACCGCACCCTATACGGCGGGCGGTCTGCTGCTCATTGCGGGCGCAGGCACGGCACTGCTGTGTGAGGAGATCAAAAAGAGAAAGGGATCGGTGAAATGATGAAAAAATTTCAGAAAATTGCCGGTGTTCTGCTGGCAGCGGTCCTGTTTCTGGTAATGTCTGCTGGTGCTTTTGCCGCAGAGCCGGAGCATTACACCATCACCCTCAAGGCCCCGGAGGAAAGCTCGGTTTCGCTGCAAGGGTGTGAATATTCGGCCTACCGGTTGTTTGATCTGACTTACAACGCAGCCGGGAAGTACGCCTACACCGTCACCGGGGAATTTGCAGAATTCGTTTACTCCGCAGACGGCTCGAGCTATCAGGGCGAAGAGCTGGTCAATTATGCGGAGACGCTGACTTCCGGCTCTGATGCCCTCAACGCTTTGGGAGCTGCGGCACTGGACTATGCGCAGCAAAAAGGCATCGCCCCGGCGGCGCAGCAGGCCGCAGGCCCCGACGGCACAACGCTGGATGTGGGCCGGCCCGGCTGGTATCTCGTGGCAGGCAGCGCAGCGGCGGAAGGAGAGCAGACGGTGACCGCCGCCTGTGCGCTGACTACCGCTGACCCTGCCGCCGAAGTCAAGGTCAAGGTGGATGCACCCAGCCTGGAAAAGATCATCCGCAGCGGCGATACCGCCAACGGTACGTCTGCATCGGTGGGCGATGTGGTGGAGTTCCGGCTGACCTCCAGAGTCCCGCTGATGACCGGCTATTCCACCTATGATTTTCAGATCGTAGATACCCTCTCCGATGGCCTGACCTTCGTCAGGGACAGTGAGGAAGCCCCGGCAGTCACCGTGAGCATTGGCGGTGTGCCCAGCGAGGAATACGATGCAACGCTGGAGGGCAATACCCTGACCATCACGTTCCGGAACTTTATCCGGAACACCCCGGGCGATGTGATCGTGGTGGACTATGCTGCCACCCTCAATGAAAACGCTCTGGAAATCCGCCAGCAGAATAACACGGCAGTTCTGCGGTATTCCAACAACCCATACAACTCGGCCAGCCGGGGCACGACCCCGGGCCAGACCATCTACGTCCATGATTTTGGCCTGAAGATCAACAAGGTCGAAAAGGACGGAGAAAGCAAGCCGTTGGCCGGGGCGCAGTTTATCCTGAGCAAAAAGGCCGAGGGCGGCACCCTCTACTATTACCTCACTGCCCAAAAGACGGTGGGTTGGACCACGGAGAAAGCTTCGGCCACAGTGGTAACGACTGCGGATGACGGCAGTGCCGCCTTTAACGGTCTGGATGAGGGAACCTACGCACTGGAAGAGACCTGTGCCCCCGCAGGCTACAGCCTCCTCAAGGA
Source organism: uncultured Faecalibacterium sp. (assembly GCA_937917475.1). Classification (GTDB taxonomy): domain Bacteria; phylum Bacillota; class Clostridia; order Oscillospirales; family Ruminococcaceae; genus Faecalibacterium. Next base: position 5,015 of record CALDNF010000101.1, on the reverse strand, counting down.
GCCGGTGGAGGTCCGCTTTGCCGCAGCCTATGCGGCAGACGGGACTCTGACTGTGGACCATACCCAGACGGTGACGGTGGTCAACATTGCAAGCCAGACCCTGCCCATGACAGGCGGCTCCGGCACGACCATTTTTTATCTGGCTGGCGGTGGGCTTGTGGTTCTGGCAGCGGTGATGCTGCTTTGGAAGAAGTACGCAGACAGCCATGAAAAAAAGTAAATCGACCCTGTTTTTCATCGGGATGATGATCGCAGGGCTGGCCCTGCTGCTTTATCCCACCCTCAGCGATGCATGGTACTCGGCGCAGCAGGCAAGACAGATCAAAGCTTATATCGGGTCGGTGGAGGAGCAGAGTGGGGCAGAAAACGCCGCATTACTGGCAGCGGCCCGGGCCTACAACGAAACCCTTGTGGGCCGGGGGAACAGCCGCTACACTCTGACGGCAGAGCAGGCAGCGGAATATGATGCGCTGCTGGATCCTTCCGGCAGCGGCGTGATGGGATACCTTGAGATCCCCGCCATCCGATGCCGTCTGCCCATCTGCCACGGCACCGATGAAGCAGCTTTGCAGACCGGTGTGGGCCACATCGAAGGCTCCTCGCTGCCGGTGGGTGGGCAGGGGACGCACGCTGTCCTCTCCGGACATCGGGGGCTGCCCTCGGCAAAGCTGTTGACCGATCTGGACAAGCTGACCGAGGGTGACCGGTTTACCATCACGGTGCTGGATGAGACCCTGACCTATGAAGTAGACCAGATCCTTACCGTCCTGCCCGATGAACTGGATGCACTGGAGATCGACCCGGAAAAGGACTACTGCACGCTGGTCACCTGCACACCCTATGGCATCAACAGCCACCGGCTGCTGGTGCGGGGGCATCGGGTGGAAAATGCTCCGGCTGCGGAAGCAGAACCGGCCTCCGAAGGACTGCCGGGCTGGATGATCCCGGCAGGGCTGGCGGCGGTGCTGCTCCTTGCAGGAGCGGGGCTGTGGGTGAAAAAACGGAACAAGAGCGGAAGAGGAGATTGATCCATGAAAGCAATTACATTCGGGCGCAGGGCTGCCGCATTGCTGGTGGCGGTGCTGCTGGCAGCGGTGCTGATGCCCGCAGCCTTTGCGGCTGGGAAGCTGGACCCTGCGCAGGAGTCCTCGCTGACTCTGAAATATCCCTGCGATGGCGTAAAATTTGACCTGTACCGGGTGGCCGAGGTGGATGCTTACGGCAGCTATACCCTCGCAGCAGAGTTCTCGGGCTATGGCGTTACGCTGGATCAGCCCGACCAATCCGGCTGGCGGGGCCTTGCCAAGGCTCTGGTTGCATACGTCAAGCGGGATGAATTGTCCCCCACCGCTTCCGGCCTGACCGATGGAACCGGTGCGCTGACCTTTTCCAAACAGATGCCGGGCCTTTATTTGGTAGTGGGCGAGACGGTGGAAAAGAACGATACGCAGTATGTTCCGGAATCTTTTCTTGTGGCTCTGCCCAATCTGGATGCGGGAGATCGCTGGGTCTATGACCTGACAGCGGAAGTCAAGTATGAGAAGAATGATGTCTCCCGGAATGAGACTGTGACCCGCACTGTGACCAAAGTCTGGGCAGGTGATTCTGCCGACAAGCGGCCGGAGAGCGTGACAGTCCAGCTGCTGAAAGACGGCGAGGTTTACGACACCGTGACCCTGAATGAGGACAACGAGTGGAGTTATCAGTGGGATGGATTGGAGGCTTCGGCCTATTGGGAAGTGGCAGAAGCCTCCGTCCCCGAAGGCTATACCGTGACGGCGGATCAGGATGGAGAAGCCTTTACCATTACCAACACGGCAAAGCAGGAGCCTGCAAAACCGGAAGAGCCGGCAGCTTCGGAGATACCGGTGCCTGTGACGCCGGTGAATCCCACCAAACCGGCAACGCCGGACCCGAACACTCCGGGGGGAACAGATCCGTTGGGTGCAAAGCCGGAAGGGGAGACAGACCCCGGAAAGAGCGGCCTGATGCCGCCGGATGCGGACCATCCGGACGGCTGGGTGCTGGGCGCAAAGGATAAAGCCGCCGCAGCGGTCAATAAACTCATCCAGACCGGACAGCTCTGGTGGCCGGTGTGGGTGTTGGCCGGCGGTGGAGTTGCATTGCTGGCAGTGGGCATCCATCTTCAGAAGAAAAATCATCGGGACGACCTGTAAATCTCCCCTGCGCAAAACCACTGGTTTTTCCCCTCCCGATATGCTACAATAATACAAAAGGAGAGGAAAAAGGGGGAGCAATATGGAGTCAAAACGGCTTTGTCCATACTGTATGCAGGAGCTTGAACCGCAGGCGGAGGTCTGTTCTCATTGCGGGCGGGCTCTGGCAGGCCGCAACCCGGCGGGAAGCCTGCCCGCAGGCACGGTGCTGGCGGGCCGCTACACAGTGGGGGATATCCACGGTGTAGATGGGGAAGGCATCCTCTACTGTGGAGTGGAAAATCTGGGCCGGTTTCGGGTGACGATCAAAGAATATATGCCCCTGACCCTTGCATCGGAGCGGGGGCAGAGCCTGACGCTGCGGCCAAAGCCCGGCAGTGAGGTGCTGTTCAAGACCACACGGATGGATTTTGCAGACCTTTACCGCAGCCTGCAGCGGATCACGCCGGCCAACGGTCTGGAAGCCGTTCTGGATGTGTTTGAAGAAAACAACACGGTCTATGCCGTTATGGAAAATCCCGGCGGTGTGCCGCTGGACAAGTGGCTGGAAGCCCACGGCGGGAAAGTTACGCCGGAGACAGCCCGTACGATGCTGCAGCCGGTGTTTGACGGTGTAGCGGCAATGCATCAGGTGGGCCTGGTACACCGGGGCATCTGCCCGGAGAATATCCGGGTGCTGGAAAATGGCAAGGCCAGGCTGACCGGTTATGCCACCGTAGGCTTGCGGACAGCGGGCAGCGGCCTGCATGAGCAGCTGTTTGAGGGCTATTCTGCCCCGGAACAGTACTCTACCAGTGAGTTTGAGGGACGTTACACCGACGAATACAGCCTTGCGGCAGTGTTCTACCGGACTGTTTGCGGGCTCAGCCCGGTGCCGGCGGCGCAGCGGGTGGTGTCGGATTCCAACCCCAAGGCCCGCACCGTGAACCCTAAAGTGCCGCAGTATATCTCGGATGTGCTGTCCATGGGGCTGCGGCTCCGCCCGGCCGACCGCATCCAGACAGTGCCCCAGCTGTTTCAGGCCCTTTCGTCTGAGGAATATACGCAGGAGTTGGGCCGCACCCTTCGGCCGCAAAGCCGGAAGCTTACTACCCCTGACCCGGAACAGCAGAAACATCTGTTCAGCCTGAAGGCTCTGCTGGCAGGAATCCTTGTTTTGCTGTCCATTTTGATCCTGCTCACCCTTTGGAGCGTGCTCAAACAGGATCAGCCTTCTGCCTCGGCTCATCCTGAGCCGGATAGCACAGTGACCAGCATCCCGCCGGTGAATGTACAGGTCGTGCCGGACTTTGTGGGTCTGAACTATGACACGCAGGTGCGGAACAACCGGGATTATGTGGGAGAATATCTGTTCTATGTTACGCTGGAATACAGCGATACGGTAGAAAAAGGCCGGATTATCCGGCAGGAGCCGGAAGCTGGAGAGGATGTGGAACCCGGCAGTACCATCAGCCTTGTGGTCAGCAATGGCCCGGAGAAGGTCGCAATGCCCGACGTCATTGGGGCTACTCGTGACAATGCGGCACAAAAACTGACGCAGGTTGGTCTGAATGCAAGCTTCTGGCCGATCTACAATGATGGCTCGTATGTTTCCGGGTGCGTTGCTTACTGCAGTGAGGAAGCAGGCACGATGCTGGATATTGGTACAAGAGTTGTTATTTATATCGCTGCTGAGGTCGAAGCAACGGTTCCGGTCACGCCGGAAGAAGCACCTTCGACTAGCAGCTCAGAGAGCCAGCAGGAAGAAGAACCCAGTTCAAGTTCGAGTTCGTCACAGGAAGAGGCCGAATCTGACTCAGAGCAATAAAATAATAAATGCCAGAAGGGGCAGCCTCGTAAGAGACTGCCCCTTCTGGTTGTTTAGGATAGGAAAGAGAATGGCATAAATTGGTTGGCAGAGCGTTACAGGTTGGTGTAACCCATCAGGTAGCGGTCCACCTCAGCGGCACAGTCCCGGCCCTCCCGCAGGCCCCAGACCACAAGGCTCTGGCCCCGGCGCATATCGCCGCAGGCAAAGACCTTATCCACATTGGTGCGGAAACGGTCGGTGTCCACGCAGCCCCGGTTGGTGAGCGCCACGCCAAACGCATCGGCAACATAGGACTCACATCCGACGAAACCGGCAGCAATGAAAGCCAGCTGGCAGTCGTAGGTATACTCTTCACCGGTGGGCACCATGTTCGTGCGTCCGGTGTCCGGGTCTTTCTGGGGCTTCAGCACCGAGATAACGGCTCCGGTCAGATTTCCGGCTTCGTCCTTCAGGAATTCTTTTACCGTGGTCTGATAGACTCGGGGGTCCTTGCCGAACTTTGCAAGGCACTCGGTCTGGCCGTAGTCCACCTTGAGCACCCGGGGCCATTCGGGCCAGGGGTTCGAAGGGGTGCGTTCCTTGGGGGGCTGCGGCATCATCTCAAGGGCCATCAGGTCGGTGCAGCCCTGCCGAAGAGCCGTGCCCTGACAGTCGTTGCCGGTATCACCGCCGCCGATGACCAGAACATTTTTGCCCTTGGCATCAATGGCTTTTCCGTCGGCAAAATCAGAATCCAACAGGCTCTTGGTGACGCTGGTGAGGTAATCCACCGCAAAGTGGACACCGTTTGCATCCCGGCCGGGAACATTCAGGTCCCGGGCCTTTTTGGCACCGCAGCAGAGAACCACGGCATCATAGCCGTTCAGGATTTCTTCGGCAGAGACAGCTCCGCCTACGTCCATGTTGGTGCGGAACTCCACACCCTCAGCCTGCATGATCTTTACCCGGCGTTCAATGACCGATTTGTCCAGCTTCATGTTGGGAATGCCGTACATCAGCAGGCCGCCCACACGGTCAGCACGCTCGAA
>CALDNF010000100.1 GCA_937917475.1 uncultured Faecalibacterium sp. | reverse complement strand
TTCAGCTCACCGCCCCAGCCGAAGCCCTTGGCAAAGGGCATGGCAACGGCGTTGCCGTCGTTGACGTGGGCGAAGGTGTAGGCATCCACGGGATCTTCCACATGGCCGCAGATGACGCCGGGGAAGCTGTTCAGAGCCAGCATGGCACCCTCACCGGTGCCGCAGCCGGTCACCACATAGTCAGCAGCACCGCTGTTCAGCAGGATGGCGGCCAGGATGCCGCACTGAACGTAGGTCAGCTGTGCGGCATCATCTGCGGCGTACATCCCATAGTTGACCACCTCGTGGCCCATGGGCTCCACCACCTTTTTCAGGGCGGCTTCAATGATGCCGTTCTTGGCGGCCTGACTGTTTTCGTTGATGAGTGCGATTTTCATGAGACTTCTCCTTTTTATCGTTTTCACAAAGTAGCGTAACATTCTTTCCGGAGCCTGTCAAGGGGCCCGGTTCAGCCCAGCTTCTTTTTCTGCTGCCGGGCCATGATGGGCATCAGCAGGGGGATGGGCACCAGCCGCTGTGCCGCAGTGGCCGCACGCATCAGGGCCGAGGGAACGATGATGGTCTTACCCCGCAGCATCCCCCGCATGGCTTCCTCCACGCAGAGCTCCGGCGAAATGCCCTTGAGTGCAAAGGTCACTCCGGCACGGTCATTGAACTCGGTGTTCACCGGGCCGGGGCAGAGGGCACAGACGTAGACCGGGCTGTGCTGTTCCCGCAGCTCTTCCGCCACGCCCCGGGTCAGGCTGACCACATAGGCTTTGGTGGCGTAGTAGCCCGCCATATAGGGCCCGCCGGGCAGCAGCCCCGCCGAGGATGCCACATTGAGCACGGTGCCACCCCCCTGCGTCTGCATCTTCTGCACCGCAAACTTGAACAGCCGGTGCATGGCCAGCACATTCACCTTTGCCATTGCCAGTTCTTTCTCAGGGTCGGTCTCAAGGAAGCTGCCGCAGACGCCGAACCCCGCATTGTTGATGAAAAGCCCGATCTGCTCTTCCCGCAGTTCCTCGCACAGGCGGATGCACTCCGCCTCCTGTTCCAGATCTGCCGTCAGGATGCGGCAGGTGGTGCCGTACTGCTCTAACAGCTGTGCTGCCAGTGTCTCCAGCCGGTCTCTCCGGCGGGCCGTCAGGATGAGCCGGAAGCCAAGCTTTGCATACCGGCGTGCAAATTCCTGCCCGATCCCGGAGCTTGCCCCCGTGATCCATACCGTTTTTACTGCCATGGTCATTCTCCGTCCTTTCTATCGGATCTTCTGCTGCAAGGATAGCATATTTCCTTACAGCTTTCAATTTCTTTTTTGTTTTACTTTATCCGAAATTTATGTTACTATTTGAGCGATCCGAAGATTTTGAAACAGGGAAGGAGATTTTTATGGCAAATGCATTTCCGGAAGGTTTTCTGTGGGGCGGTGCGGCCAACGCCAACCCGTGCGAAGGCGGCTGTACACGCAGGTCCTTGCCGCCAGCGGCGCAGACCTCGGTTAAGGAGGCGCACCGATGAAACAGTCCTCTCGGAAGCAGCTCCTGACCCGCTGGGTCATCTATCTGGCCGGCATGACCATCCTTGCCATGGGGCTTACCCTCAACACAAAAACCGGTCTGGGTGCCTCGGCGGTGACCTCGGTGGCCCACACCCTCAGCCTTGCCACCGGCTATACCTTCGGCAACATCACCCTCGTCACCTATCTGGTCTTTATCGCCGCTCAGTTTATCATCAAGGGCAAAGATCGGAACTGGCTGGACCTGCTGCAGCTGGCAGTCAGCGTCATCTTCACCCGTTTTCTGGACCTGTTCAAGGCCGCCGTGCCTTACCAGAGCGGCAATCTGCCCATCGATCTGCTGCTTCTCGTCCTCTCCATCGTCCTCACCGGTACCGGAGCCGCCATGTCCATCGGCATGGAGCTGGTGCCCAACCCGGCCGATGGCGTGGTCAACGCCCTTTCCCACCGCACTGGCAAGGAGCTGGGCGTCTGCAAGAGCTGGTTCGATGTCCTGAACGTCACCGTCTCTTTGGTGCTGGGCATCTTCTACGGCAACCCGCTGCTGGGCATCGGCATCGGCACCATCGCTTCCATGCTGGGCATCGGGCGGTTCATCTCTCTTTTCAACCGTTTCTTCCGCAAGAAACTCCGCACCGCCGCCGGGCTGGAAGAGCCTGCCGCTGTGGGCACACACTGAGCTTTTTGTCAGACTGCACCTGCCGCTTTCGGGCGGCGGTTCTTTTGTATCCCAGTTTTGGTTCAAAGCTCTAGTTTTTGGCCAGGATTTTCAGCAATTTTATATCTTGTGCACAGCAAGCCATTCCTGATACAATAAAGTCATGGAAAACCGGGGAAGCGCAGCGGACGAAGCACGTCACTGCGCTGTTTTGTATTTCCGTTTGGGCGGCAACGCCGATTTTATCAAGAACAGGAGTGTTGCAGTTATGATCAACATGGTAAAGCTTCCCACCAACAAGAGC